>NZ_JBGTFM010000098.1:0-15374 GCF_041747255.1 Blastomonas sp.
CAGCCGCGGCGCTGCCGGTGCTGGTGGTGCTGCTGATCGGCCGCGCGGGTGAGACCGTGCTGGGCGCGGCTACCCCGATTGTCGAGATGACCGGCCATCGCGCGTTACCGCTGGCCAACAGCATCGCCGGGCTGGCGGTTGCGGCGATTATCGGCACGCTTGCGGTGCCCGATCTTGGCGCGCTGGGCATGGCGCTGGCGGTGAGCGCGGGCGTGGTGGTAGCGAGCTGGTCAGCGGTGGCCGAGCTGTGGGTGGTCGAGGGGCTTGGCCCGTTCGATGCGTATTTCGTGCGTGCGCTGCTGATCGGCGTGGCAGGGCTGGGCGTATTCTGGGCGGCGGCATGGGCGCTCGCCGATCTGCCCGCAGTCGCCAGTGCCAGCGTCTATGCCGCGCTGGTGCTGCCCCTGATCTGGCTGGGGCTGAAGCTTGCGCTCGACCGCGACGACAAGCTGGCGCTGGGCGGCATCGGCCGACTGCTCAGGCTTTGACGCTGGCCCGCTGACTTCGCGTCGAGCGCACCAGCCGCGCGAGCAGACCGGGCAGGCCGCCGGGATAGCTTGCCTGATGATAGGCGGATGGTTCAGCCAGCGCAGCCGACAGGCGGCGATGCGCCTCACCCAAGGCATGATAGGGCAGGCCCGGCAGCAGATGATGCAGCGCGTGATAGCGCAGCCCAACCGGTGCCCACAGCGCGGGCAACAGCGCGGGCGGCGGCACGTTGACGCTGTCGAGATATTGCGCGGTGACGCTCATCACCTCGCCCTCGTTTTCCCACAGATGCGCCACCAAAGTGCGCACCTGATTGAGCACCATCACCGCAGAGGCAACACCCATGCCGATCAGAAAGGTGCGCAACGGCACGACGCCGGTCGCGACCAGCACGATCAGCGTGATCGCCCATACAGATGCTGCTGTTTCAAGCACCAGCCAGCGCCGCCGGGCTGCACCTTCGGGCATCGCACGACGGAACGCCGGGTTGATCACCAGCCCCGAATAACGCTCGACCACGATCCGGCGCAGCGCCGGGACGATTGCAGACAAGGGGCCAATCACACCATAGCGGACCAGCAGGCCGACCGGAGCCAGCGCCGATACCGCGACGAACAGCGGCACGGTCCACGGCTTCATCAGCGCGAGCGGCAGATATTCGGGGTCCTTGTCCGTACCATAGCGCGTGCGCGCATGGTGCAGGCTGTGGACGCCTTCATACATGAAGCTGGGCACTAGCATGGGAATGCCGATCAGCGCATTCCACCCGGCATTGAAGCCCGGCACGGCATCGGGCCGCAGATGCGTGAGTTCATGGATGAAACTGCCCGCGCGATAGAGCGCCAGCACCGCGACAGCTGCGCACACCAGCGCGGGCAGCAAAGCTTCAATCATGATCGCACCGGCGAGTGCACCATAGCCGATGGCAGCAGATGCCAGCAAATCGGCCCAATAAATGCGCGCATCGGGCGCGTTCAGGTCGCGCGTCATCTGCGCCGCAGTGCGGATCATCTGCGCGTCATCGGGCACATTGGGCGACACGCGCGGCAACACCGCTGTATCGGCGGCGCGGTGGGCGGGCTGTGCATAGGAAAACGAACTGGCCATAAACATCCTGAAAAAACTCTGGCCTGCTTTAGCCAGATCAACATGGCAGCAACATGGCAACATCATGCCGCGCCAAGGCTTGACAGGCCTTGCGCTTGCCCGACATGGCAGGACGGCGATGTGCCATAGCCCCCCGCAAGGATCGAAAAAGCGTTGTCAACCACCAATCAGGTAAGCGTCAGGCCAGTCAATAACAAGGCTGACCTCGCCGCGTTCATCGATGTCGCCTACCGATTGAACCGGGCCGATCCATGCTGGGTGCCGCCGCTGCGCAGCGAAATGCGCGAGATGTTCAACCCGGCCAAGAACCCGTTTTACCAGCACGCGACCGTCCAGCTTATGATCGCAGAACAGCACGGCAAGGTCGTCGGGCGGATCAGCGCGCATCTCGATCATTTGGCGCTCGCCCAGCCGCCCGAACAGGGCATGGGCCCGGGCACGGGCAACTGGGGCATGTTTGAGGCGGCCGACGCGGCGGTGGCGGCAGCGCTGATCGACGCGGCAGAAAGCTGGCTGCGCGCGCAAAATATGACCCGCGTGCTCGGCCCGCTCAGCCTCTCGGTCTGGGATGAACCCGGGTTGCTGGTCTCAGGCTTTGACACCCCGCCGACGGTGATGATGGGGCACAACAGCCCGCACTATCGTGGCTGGATCGAGCACGCCGGTTACACGCCCGCCAAACGGCTCGTTACCTATGATCTGGACATTGCCGGCGGCTTCCCGCCGTTGGTCGAGCGGATCGTGCAATCGGGCGAGCGTAACAAGCGCATCAACCTGCGCAGGGTCGACAAAAGCCGGTTCGATGACGAGGCGGCCATCATCCTTGCGATCCTCAACGATGCGTGGAGCCAGAACTGGGGCTTTGTGCCGATCACCGATGCCGAAGTCGCCTATATCGGCAAAAAACTGCGGCCGCTGGTGCGCGAAGAGATGATCATGATCGCCGAATATGATGACAAGCCGGTCGCCTTTTTGATGTCGCTGCCCAATCTCAACGAAGCACTCGCCCCGCTGGGCGGCAGGCTGCTGCCGTTTGGCTGGGCGAAGCTGCTGTGGTGGCTGCGCACGTGCCGCTCGCACACCGTGCGCGTACCGCTGATGGGGGTCCTGAAAAGCATCCAGAACACCCGGCTGGCGGGCCAGCTGACACTGATGATGGTGGAAACCGTGCGCCGCACAATCATCCCCAAATATGGCACGGTGCGTGGCGAGCTCGGCTGGGTGCTGGAGGACAATCAGGGCATGATTGCCATTGCCGATGCGATCGACAGCAAGATCAACCGCGAATATCTGATCTACGAAAAGGCGCTGTAACCCCCGAATGTGACCGGTGCATCGCCCGGTTGCCAGGGCGGCAGGCGCACCATCGCTGCGGCAAACAGCGGATCGGTAACATTGCGTTCAAGCCAGCGCTGCAGTTGTGGCAACGGCTGCGCGCGCCACCATGCGCTGTCGGTCGCGGCAAACTGGCGGACGAAGGGGAACAACGCCATGTCGCTGATCGTTCGTCGCGCGCCGCAGAGCCATTCGCTGCGCTGCAATCGTTGCTCCAGCGGCAGCAGAAGGTCGCACGCAGCGGTGCGGTGCTCGGCGGCATCGCTGGCATAACGGCCAGGGTATTTGTAGCGGTCAAGGTGATGCTTGAACGGCCCATCGTTGGTCGCAAGCAAGTGTTCGTCCTCGCCCGCCAGCCAGCGCTCTGGGTCATGGATCGACAAGGCCCAGCGCATGATGTCGATACTCTCGTCGATCACCATACCGTCAGGCGCTACCAGCACCGGCACCGTGCCCTTGGGCGATGCCATGAGCATGTCCGCAGGCTTGTCGCGCAGCGCCACCTCGCGCAGTTCGACCGTCTGGCCGCTCACCAGCAACGCCAGTCGCGCCCGCATGGCATAGGGGCAGCGACGAAAGCTGTAGAATATTGGTAGCGCGCTCAGGCGGCAAAGCCCTCGGCGATGGCGAGCATTGCGATCGCGGCTTTCGCCGCCTCGCCGCCTTTGTCCTTGTCGTCGCGGCGCGCACGCGCCAACGCCTGCGCCTCGTTCTCGACCGTCAATATGCCGTTGCCGATCGGCAGTCCGTCCAATGTCAGCGCCATGATGCCGCGCGCGCTTTCGGTCGAGACGATCTCAAAATGGTAGGTCTCGCCGCGAATCACGACGCCAAGCGCGACATAGCCTTCAAAGCGCCCGGTGTCGGACGCCATGGCGATTGCCGCAGGAATTTCGAGCGCGCCGGGCACGGTAAGCGTTTCATGGCTGTGCCCTGCAACCTCAAGCGCGGTGCGCGCGCCATCAAGCAGCAGATCGTTCAGATGCTCGTAGAAGCGCGCCTCGATGATCAGAAAATGCGCCATGGTGATACCCCGGGATGTTGGTGAAACAGTCGCTGAACGGAAAGGTCGGCTCAGCCCGCCGACCAGGCGGCGACATCGGCTGCGACCCGGTTGGCGGTGCGGTTGAGCGCTGCGCCGACGGTCACGGCATCGACCGCGCCGATCTGCTCGCTCGCCTCAAACCGCTGTTTGCGCAGCGGCGCGCCCGGATTGCGGACAACCGCATCGAAGCGCACCACGACCGCGCCCAGCCCCTGATCATAACCAAAGCGCAGCAATTGGCCCGACAGCATCATGCCCCGCTCGCTGCCGGTTTCCACCTGATCGAGCACCAGCCGCCCGCTTTTGGCGGCCAGCGTTTCGGCGAGCACGCCGCGAAACAGCCGCGCCGGCTTGTCCGCCCATACCGCATCGGCGACATAGGCCACCGCGCTGTCACTGATATGCACCGGTACCCGCACCTGATCGAGTGTGCGCTCGACCGTGGGTACCTCGACAATGATCGCATCCCTGACCGTCGACTGCGCCATGCTGCCCGCATTGGGCGCGGCATCAGCCGTCAGGGTGAGCAGTTGCGCCGGGGCCTTGCCGCCCAGACTGATGCAGCCGCCAAGCGACAGCACCGCCGCGCCGCTGGCGATCAGGGCAACGAGCGTGCGGCGCATTTGGGATGTCGGATGGTGGCTCATCATTTCATTTCCCGCCAGATTTCGGTTTATAGTCAGGCAGCGGCGGCGCGCCGATCAACCCCGTTGCGCCTTCCTGATCGATCTTTTCGGTGATCGACGACAGCGCCCTCGCGGTGACGCGCAAATCGCGCACCAAAGCCTCGGTCTCGGGCAGGGTGGTTTCTGAAAATTGCTTGAACCCCGGCTTGGCATCATCGAGCGCGCCCGACAGCTTTTCGACACCCTTGCTGACCTCGGCCAGCGTTGCCGAGAGCTGCTTGGCCAGCGGACGGCCTTCAGAATCGAGCACGCCCTGCACCGATTGCGCGGTGTTGCCCAGTTGCTCGGCGGCGACCCCGGTCTTGGCCAAAGTAGTACGCAGTTCAAGCAGCGTCTGGCGCAGCTCGGGCTCCTGATTGGCCAGCGCCCCGGTGAGGCGGCCTGAGTTTTGCAGCAAAACGGTGATCGCCGCCTGATTTTCCTCAGACATCACCTGGGTAAAGCGTTCGGTCAGCGTCGCCAGCCGTTCAAGCAGCAGCGGCGCGTTGTTGAGCAGTTCGCCCAGCGCCCCTGGCTTGGTTGGGATCACCGGAACCCCTTCGGGGCCGATAGCGGTGATTGCGGGGGCGCCTTGCCGGGCGCCATCAAGCTGGATCTGCGACACCCCGGTAAAGCCGACGCCCTGAATGGTCGCGGTGGTGCCCTCGAGCACCGGCGCGCTGCGGTCCACCTCGATGCGCACGCGGACAAACTGCGGGTCCTTGTCCCACAGCGCAATTTCGGTCACCTGGCCTGCTGGTACGCCCGAATAAACAACGACCGATCCGCGCGCGATGCCGTTGACCGATGTCTTGAAGAATATATCATAACGGCCGCGGTCGGTGTCACCCAGTCCCGCTAGCCAGATCACAAAAGCGGCCACGCCGGCCAGCAGCACCATGGTGACGATTCCCACCCAGACATGATTGGCGCGTGTTTCCATGGTCGTGCGTTATGCCCCTGATCTTTCAATGCTGTCCACCGCCAACTGCAGGCGGCATATTGCCCCGCATATCATGATACTACCCCGCTGGCGTCAGCCGGTTGCCGCGCGCCGGATGCGGCGCGGCCGCGTGGTCCGTTAAAATACTCCTGAATCCAAGGGTGATCGGTTGCCAGCAGTTCCGGAATCGTGCCGATGGCGATGACCTTGCCATCTGCAAGCACGGCCACCCGGTCACAGATCGCGTGCAGCGTATCAAGGTCATGCGTGATCAGGAACACTGTAAGCCCAAGCGTGCGCTGCAGCTCCAACGTCAGTTCGTCCAAGCGCGCTGCGCCGATGGGGTCGAGCCCGGCGGTTGGTTCGTCAAGAAACAGCAGATCGGGGTCGAGCGCCAGCGCGCGCGCCACACCGGCGCGTTTCTTCATGCCCCCCGACAGCTCGGATGGAAATTTGTCAGCGGCATCGGCGGGAAGGCCGCTCAGCGCAATCTTGTAGAGCGCGATTTCGCGGCGCAACGCGCGCTTGATGCCCGGATAGAATTCGGCGAGCGGTACCATGACGTTTTCGGCCACGGTCAGCGTTGAAAACAGCGCACCGCCCTGAAACAATACGCCCCAGCGGCTGCGGATGCCGACATTCTCTTCCTCCTTGTCGAGGATCGATTCGCCGAGCACCTCGATGCTGCCCTCATCGGGGGTCTGCAGGCCGATGATCGAGCGCATTAGCACCGATTTGCCGGTGCCCGATCCGCCGACCACGCCCAGAATCTCGCCGCTGCGCACATCAAGCGCGAGGTCTTCATGCACCACATCGTCGCCAAAGCTGTTGCGCAGACCGGCAACGCGGATGGCGAATTCGAATTTTTTGTCGATTGCGCCGCTCATCCCCAGCCGATCTCTGTAAAGAAGATTGCGAAGAACGCGTCGAGTACGATGACCATGAAAATTGCCTGCACCACTGCGGCGGTGGTGCGCGCACCGACCTCTTCAGCATTGCCGCGCACCTGCATGCCCTGATAGCAGCCAGCCAGCGCGATGATCATGCCGAACACCGGTGCCTTGATCATACCGACATAAAAGTCATGGATCGGCACGACCTCCTGAATCCGCACGATGAAGGTCGCTGGCGGAATTTCAAGCACGATCCAGCTGAGGAACGCGCCGCCGACCAGCGCCATCATCATCGCGTAAAAGCCCAGCAGCGGCATCATCAACACGGCTGCGGCGACGCGGGGCAGCACCAGCGCCTCAATCGGGGAGACGCCGATGGTGCGCATCGCATCAATCTCTTCAGTGAGCTTCATCGTACCAATTTGCGCGGCAAAGGCTGAGCCCGAGCGCCCGGCGACCATGATCGCGGTCATCAGCACGCCCAGTTCGCGCAGCGTCAGCCGCCCGACCAGATTGACAGTGAACACCTCCGCGCCAAACTGACGCAGCTGCACCGCGCCCTGCTGCGCGATCACAATGCCGATCAGGAAGCTCATCAGCCCGACGATGCCCAGCGCCGATGCGCCGACCAGCTCAAAATGTCGTATCGTTGCGGCCAATCGGAAACGGCCCGGATGCCGGATCACGCCGCCGATGGCCCGCACGATGCTGCCGAAAAAGCTGATCATGCCAAGCGCGCTGATGCCCGCCATGATCACACCCTTGCCGGTTTCATCAAGGATACGGATCACAGCAGACTGGCGGGGCGGTGGCTCCAGCGGCCCCGGATCAGCGCGGCCCACGGCCTCGATCAGCCGTTCGGCGATATCGCCGGCGTTGATGATCTTGGCTTTCTCGTCGCGCGCGAGCCGATGCACAATCCACGCACCAACCGTATCGATATGGCTGACGTCAGCCAGATCAATCGCAGCGATGGTTTCATTGGTCTGTTGCAGGCGTTCGGGCAGATGACCGATGGTGGCAATGTTGAGATCGCCGATGAAGCGCAGCACCGCGCTGCCGTCATCGCGCGTTTCAATGGTAAAATCGGCTGGAGCACCCATAGCGCGGGCATCATTGGGCGATAAGCGGCGCAATCACAAGCATCTTGGCGCATATCCTGTCGGAGGCGCTGCGACCATGCGGCGCTTGTCAGCTATGCTACAGGATGCAATGGGGCAGACGTGACGACCAGAATAGCCATCTATGATTTGGACAAGACGATCACGGTACGGCCGACCTATGCCGCGTTTCTGGTCTTTGCCGCATTGCGATTGTCGCCATGGCGGTTGCCGCTGCTGCCGCTGTCGGCGTTGGCCGGGCTTGGCTACCTTGCCAAAATGCTGGATCGCAAGGCGCTCAAACAATTGAACCTGCGGTTGCTGCTGGGTGCGCCCCGGCAGACCGCGCTTGGGCCGCTGGCGCGCGCCTATGCGCGACAGGTCGTTGCGCGCAACACAAGGCCCGGCGCGCTGGCGCAGATCGCCGCAGACAGCGCGGCAGGCTATCGCATCGTCATCGCCAGCGCCTCGTTTCGCCTGTATGTTGATGCCATCGCCCGCGCGCTTGATATCGCCGATGTGATCGCGACAGACCTGCGTATCGGGAATGGGCGGGTGCAGCCGCGCATCGACGGGGACAATTGCTACGGCGCGGCCAAGGCGGCGTATATTGCGGCGTGGCTGACCCGCAATGGCATCGATCGTGCGGCCTGCCATATTCGCTGCTATTCTGACCATGTCTCGGATGCGCCGATGCTGGCCATGGCCGACGAGGCGTTTGCCACCAATGCGGACCCTGCTTTGCGCGCTGTGGCAGCAGGCAACGGCTGGACCATCGTCGATTGGCCCGCAGCGACAACGACTTAAGACCGCGTCAATCCCAAGCGCACCACCTCTGCCTCCATGCGGTTGACCAGCGAATCAGACAACAGGAACCGCTCCAGCACCGCCCGCGCCGACGCGTCGCGCTGGATGTTCACAACCGCAACCAGTTCCCGCCACAGGGCGCGCGCTTCATCATCGCGCCCGTTGGCGGCAAGCGCCAGCGCCTTGCCGAGCAGGAACTGCGGCTGTGTTCCGATGCTGGCAGAATGAGCCTGGTTGGCCATGGTCAGCGCCTCGGCAGGGCGATCTGTCAGCAGCAGCACCGAAATCAGGCTGGCGACCTGCAGGCCATTGGTGTCGCTTTCCAGCGCCATCGACCGGGTGAGCAACGGTTCGGCGCCCGCATAATCGCCGCATGACAGCAGGAACACGCCGGCAAGCCCCACGGTATCGGGATCAAGTGGATTGGCCTCAGCCGCGCTGCGGGCAAAAACGAGCGCGCGCGGACAATTGCCCCGCGCCAGCGCCGAGCGCGCGACCGCGATCTGCGCGAGCGAGGAGTTGCGCCCGTATAATAACGCCTGCTCGGCGAATCTGCGCCCTTCCTGGCTGGGTGCGAGCGGCGATGCGGAGGCTCCCTTGCCCATGGTCGGTCGCGACAGGGTCAGAAAAGACAGCGCCTGTAATACAAGCGGTTCGTTGGGATAGGCCGCAAGCGTCGCCTTGAGACACGATTCGAGCGGCGCGCGCATGGTGGCATCACGACGCCGCCGATAGACATCATATTGGGCAAGGCATGGATAGCCAGTTGCAAAACTGTCGCCAACCAGCCGTAACTGGTGCTCGGCGACAACCCCGCTGGACCTAGCAATCTGGGAAATGGCATCGCCGATTGCGGTGTCAGACGCATCGGCCATCGTGATGGTCCGGGACCATAATGTGGTGCCGCTGACCGGATGCCGAAGCACCAACGACACTGCGGTCCCGCGCGCATTCCTGTCCGGACGGATCACCAGTTGATAATCGCTTGGCATTGGGTCTGGATTGCTGCCAGTACGTTCGGGAAATGAAACCGCCAGCGTGTCAAAGCGCTGGAGCTGCATTTCAACCTCCTGCGCGGTAGCCTTCAACGACGCAGGATCAGCGCTGCCACCCGAATCAACATTGATGGTGATGTGTGGCATCAGCCGCTGGAGACCATAGCCTGCCTGACGCACCGGGCGATCAGCGGGAACGGCATATGTCCAAATGGCATAGGCCAGCGCCAGCAGCGCGAGACTGGCCGCTGCCCAGGCGATCCACGGCCGATCCACGCGAGCGGGCACCGCGTATTCCGGAGGGACAGCGGGCGCGACAACCGGTGCCGGATCGATGGGAAGCAATGGTTCTGGTGCTGCCGGGACGGGTATCATCGGCATCTCCGCCGCAGCCGACGCGCTTTCGGCAGGACGCGCCACGACGGTGACCAGCTGCACGCTGTACTTGCCGAGCGGGATCATCAGGCGACGATGGCCAGTTTCAGCGCGCGGCGGGTGCGATGCGTAATGCAGATCGAGCATCTTGCGCAGACGCCCGACCTGCACACGCGGATAGCTGTCGCTTTGCGGGTCAAAGCTCTCGTCGCGGCCAAGGCCATCGACCGCGATCTGATAAGCCTTGAGCCGGTCGCCCTCGCCCGACAGGGTCCTGGAGACGAGATAGTCGAGCAGGCGGCGCAACACCGGAGATCGCTTGAAGGCGGCTGATTGCGCGATATGCGCCGCCTCTGATCTCATCACACTGTCGTCGTCATGCGCAGTCACGACCTTTGGTACCTCGCCCACCCAAACCTGCCGTTTGCAGTCTGGGCTCCGTATTGCATCAGCTTCGTCACATGAAAGTCATGATGTTACATTCCCGCTTTCGAACGCGCAATTGTAACGCTTAGCGGATTCATACGGCGTTTCAAAGTGTTGGTGTGTAACGGTAACATGATGTGCGGGATGACGGTGCGATGCCGGAAAGGCGCAGCAAAACCAGCAATCACGCACGATCGCACGCTAGCGTCGAGTTGGGGCTTGGAACGCGGCGCGATCAACCCTATCGCGGATACGATGCAGTCATTCCACACGACCACCCAGGCAGCGCTGGGCAAAGCACCAGCGATGCGCGCCATTCTGGCCCGCTTCCTTCCGTATCTGTGGCCCGCAGGCCGCGCGGATCTGAAGCTGCGGATCATGGTTGCGCTGCTGATGGTGCTGGGGGGCAAGGCCGCGATCCTCTCGATGCCCTTTGCCTACAAGGCCGCGATCGACAGCATGACCATTGATGGCGCGGCCACCGCGACGGTGGCGATCACCATGGTCATCGCTTATGGCGCGGCGCGGCTGGGATCGGTGGTGTTCGACAATCTGCGCAATGTCGCCTTTGAACGCGTCGGCCAGGATGCGACCCGGGCGCTCGCGGAAAACGTGTTCGTGCAGCTGCACCGCCTGTCGCTGCGCTTTCACCTGGCGCGGCGCACTGGTGAGGTCACCAAGGTGATTGAGCGCGGCACCAAGAGCATCGATGTGATGCTCTATTTCCTGCTGTTCAACATCGCGCCGACGGTGCTTGAGCTGGCGGCGGTGCTGATCATCTTCTGGATCAATTTCGGCATCGGGCTGGTGCTGGCGACGGTGGCAATGGTGGTGCTGTATATCGGCTTCACCCGGGTGATCACCGACTGGCGCAACCACCTGCGCGAAAAGATGAACGATCTTGATGGCAAGCAGCTCGCCCGCGCGGTCGATTCGCTGCTGAATTACGAGACGGTCAAATATTTCACCGCCGAAGAGCGCGAGGCACGGCGTTACGGCCAGGCGGCGCGCACCTATGCCGAGGCAGCGGTCAAATCCGAAAACTCGCTCGCGCTGTTGAATGTCGGCCAGTCGCTGATCACCAACACGATGCTGGCGGGGGCGATGGCGTTCACCATCTGGGGCTGGAGCGAAGGGCGGTTCACCGTGGGCGATCTGGTGTTGGTCAACACCTTGTTGATGCAGCTGTTCCGCCCGCTCGACCTGCTTGGCATGGTCTATCGCACCATCCGCCAGGGGCTGGTCGATATGGCCGCGATGTTCGACCTGATCGATACGCCTGCAGAAATTGTCGACCGGCCGGGCGCACCTGCACTCAACATCGCCGAGCCGTCGGTCGCGTTCGAGAACGTCGATTTTGGCTATGATTCCGACCGGCAGATCCTGCACAGGCTTAGTTTCCGGGTCGAGCCGGGTCAGACGCTCGCCATCGTCGGGCCATCGGGCGCGGGCAAATCGACCATCGCGCGGTTGCTGTTCCGCTTTTACGACCCGCAAGCCGGGCGCATCTGCATCGGCGGGCAGGATATCACCCACGTTCGCCAAGCCTCGCTGCGCGCCGCGATCGGTATCGTGCCGCAGGATACGGTGCTGTTCAACGACACCATCGGCTATAACATCGGCTATGGCCGCGAGGGTGCGTCGATGGTAGATATTGTGCGCGCCGCGCATGGCGCCGCCATCGGCAGCTTTATCGAATCGTTGCCCAAAGGCTATGAGACCGAGGTCGGCGAGCGCGGGCTCAAGCTGTCGGGCGGCGAGAAGCAACGCGTCGCGATTGCCCGCACGTTGCTCAAAAACCCGCCGCTGACGATCTTCGACGAGGCGACATCGGCGCTCGACAGCGCCACCGAGGCAGACATCCTGACCACGCTCAGGTCGCTGTCACAAGGCCGCACGACGCTGATCATCGCACACCGCTTGTCCACCGTCACGCATGCCGATAGGATCATCGTGCTCGATCAGGGCAGCGTCGCCGAAACCGGATCACACCGTGCTCTGCTGAAGGCTGATGGCTTGTATGCCGCGATGTGGCAGCGGCAGGCGCAGGAGCGCGAAAAGGAGACTGAAGCGCTATGAGCTATCGTTTGATGATCATGATGCTGCCGCTGGCGCTCACCACAGCGTGCGAGGAGCGCAGCCAGTCTGAAAAATCGCCCGTCCAGATGCCGCCAATTCTGGCCTCACAGAAAGCAGACCCAATGTTCACAGCTCTGACCGACACCGTCCAAGTTGCCCCGCAGATCACCGTCGATCAGGTGGCGGCGGCCAAGGCGCAAGGGGTGACGATGATCATCAACAATCGCCCCGATGGCGAGGACCCGGCCGCGCCGCAAGGCGATGCGATCGCCGCTGCCGCCGCCGCAGCGGGGATCGATTATGTTGCCATCCCAATCACCCATGCCGGATTTTCCGCGCCGCAGGTCGATGCAATGATCACTGCGCTGGCCAAGGCGCAAGGCGATGGCGGCAAGGTGCTCGCCTATTGCCGATCGGGCACCCGCTCGACCCTGTTGTGGTCGCTGGCACAGGCAAAACAGGGCGAAAGCCCCGCCGGGCTAACACAGGTCGCAGCAAATGCCGGCTATGACCTGGCGCCCATCCGCCCGATGCTTGACGCGCTGGCGGGCAAGACCGAGTAGACGGTCGACCTCTGCGCTCCCGACCTCCGCTTAGCCTGAGCGTGTCGAAGGCCGCGCGCCCACGCTAACGATTCCCCAAGGCCTTCGACGAGCTCGGGCTGAGCGGGGTAGGCCATGTTGGTCCGAACGGCGTGAAGACGGGCGCACTGCCCCCTCAGCCCGTCGGCCCAAACACCTTGGCGTTGCCGGCTGGCTTGCGCTCCTTGTCGCTGGCGACGATTTCATCAAGGATCGCCGTGCTGCGAAAATCCCCGCTGGCGTAATCGCGCGCGGACTGCCCTGCGAGCGTATCCTGCTTGTCCGGGTTTGCGCCGTTTTTCAGCAGCAGCCGCACCATCGCCAGATCGCGCAGCTGCACCGCGCGGATCAGCGCGGTTTCGCCCGAGCTGTTGGTTTCATCAACGCGTGCCTTGCGGCTGAGCAGCACTTCGGCGCCTTCAACAAAGCGCAGGCTGGTCGCCACCATCAACGGCGTGATGCCATTGTTGTCGCGTGCATTGGGGTTGGCACCACGCTGCAGCAGAAATCCCATCCAGGTGGCATCGCGGCGCTGGGTGACGATGTGCAGCGCGGTCTCGCCCGTGGTGATATCACGGGTGTTGACGATGGTGCTGCCCGGCGCGTTGAGCAACTGCGTCGCCTTGTCGCCATCGCGATCGCGCACCGCTTTCAGGAAGTTATAGCTGTCTGAAAATTGCGCGGTTGCGGCCATCGGTGTGATCAGCGCAATGGCAAGCATGGCCAATGCGATGGAACGGAAAAAAGCGTTGATGCGGGCGTTCACCTGAAAGTCCTTATTCGCATGGGGTGCGGGCACATCGTGCCGCGTGGATTGATCAAGCCCCCTTGAAACCGGGTGCATAGCAGAGCATTGACGAGCCTGTCATGAACAAATCCTTTCCACGTCTCGCCGCGATGGCGCTCGCGCTGTCGCTCACCGCCTGTTCGGCCAATGCGCCAAAGCCAGAGGCACCGCTGGAAGGCGCACGCATCGGCGGCGGCTTCACGCTGATCGATCAGGATGGCAAAACGGTGAAGGACACCGATTTTGCGGGCAAGCACCGCATCATCTATTTCGGCTACAGCTATTGCCCCGATGTCTGCCCGATTGACCTGCAGAAAATCGCGCAAGGCTTTGCCCTGTTCGAAAAGCAGCAGCCCGAGCGGGCAAAAGCAATCCAGCCGATCTTCATCAGCATTGATCCTGAGCGCGACACGCCTGAGGTGATCAAGCAATATGTCGCCGCGTTCCACCCGCGGCTGATTGGCCTTACCGGCACGCTCGAGCAGATCAAGGCGGTGGCCGACGCCTATGTCGTGGTGTTCGCCAAGCAGCAGGGCGAGGGCAGTGAAGGCGGCGGCTATCTGGTCGATCACTCACGCCAGGCCTATCTGATGGGCCCCAAGGGCGAACCGGTTGCGCTTTTGCCCTATGACGAATCGCCTGAGGCCATCGCGGCCGAAATCGACAAATGGACAGCATAGACTTTTGGGACCGCCCGCTGGCGAGCCTCGACCGCGCGCAGTGGGAGGCGTTGTGCGATGGCTGCGGCAAATGCTGCCTGCACAAGGTCGAGGATGAAGACACCGGGCGCATCTATCCCACCAACATCGCCTGCCGCCTGCTCGACACCAATTCGGCCACCTGCCTCGGCTACAGCCACCGCAAGGCGCTTGTCCCCGATTGCGTCAAGCTGACACGCGCCAACCTGGAGAAAATCCCCTGGCTGCCGACCAGCTGCGCCTATCTGCTGCGTGCCGAGGGCAAGCCGCTACCCGACTGGCACCACTTGCGCACCGGCGACCATAGCGCGATGCATGCGGGCGGCCATTCGGTGGTGGGCCGGGTGATATCAGAGATCTATGCCGGGCCGATCGAGCAGCATATCGTCGAGCACGAGATCTGATGGGGGCGCTCGCCACCCTCACCCTTCCGGCGCTCCGCGCCTCCCTCCCTCTCCCACCGGGAGATGGAAGGGGCCCACGCCGCGAAGCGGTGTGGGAAGGGTGAGGGCGACCAATGGCCAGATCCCCCCTTACCCGCCTGTTTACCCGTAACCCGCCGCCGCGCGCTGAAACCCCGCAGCGCATCACCATCGGCACCCACGATTACGCGTTGATCATCCGGCGGCACGCGCGCGCACGCAACATCAAGCTGCGCACCGATCCTGCCAAGGGCGCGCTGCTGATCACCCTGCCCGGCAATGCGCGACTGGGCGAGGCCATTGCCTTCGCCCGCGCACAGGCTGACTGGATCGCGGCGAGCTTTGCCAAGGCGGGCACGGCGGTGGCAATTGTCGATGGCGCGACTATCCCATATCGCGGGGCCGATCATCGTATCGCTTGGGGCGCGGGCCACGGACGCAAGGTCGTCGCCAGCGACGGCGTCATCCAGCTGGGCGGCGCGCCCGACATGATCGAGCCGCGAATGATCCGCTGGCTGAAGGCCGAGGCCAGGCGGCTGTGCTCCGTCGACCTTGCCGACTATAGCGCGCGCGCAGGCGTTCCCGTGCCAGCCCTCGCGATCAGCAACGCCGCGCGCCGCTGGGGCA
>NZ_JBGTFM010000099.1:0-7033 GCF_041747255.1 Blastomonas sp.
CGCCAGCGGCGGGGAGCGCCGCCGCGCCGCGATTTGCCGCGCGCTCGCCTCTGATCCTGATGTGCTGCTGCTCGACGAGCCGACCAACCACCTCGATCTGGCCGCCATCGACTGGCTGGAAAGCTGGCTGGGGCGGTTCAACGGCGCGTTCGTCGTCATCAGTCACGACCGGACCTTTCTAGAGCGTCTGACCCGCCAGACGCTCTGGCTGGACCGGGGCAACCTGCGCCGTCAGGAGATCGGCTTCGGCGGCTATGAGGCGTGGATGGAGCGCGTCTATGCCGAAGAGGCGCGCGCCGCCGACAAGATGGACGCCAAGCTGAAGATAGAGGCGCACTGGCTGGAACGCGGCGTCACCGCCCGGCGCAAGCGCAACCAGGGCCGCTTGTCCAAGCTGTGGGAGATGCGCGCGCAGCGTGCCGCGATGCTGGGGCCGGTTGGCACTGCAAAGCTGAAAGCGGTGAGCGATGACAGCAAGACCAAGTCGGTGATCGTCGCCGACCGGGTGTTCAAGACCTTCGGCGAGGGTGAGGCTGCGCGCGCGATCATCAAGGACTTTTCCCTGCGCGTACAGCGCGGCGACCGCATCGGCATCGTGGGCGCGAACGGCGCGGGCAAGACCACGTTGATCCGGCTGCTGACCGGTGAGCTTGAGCCCGACAGCGGCACGGTGACGCTCGCCAAGACGCTCGACGGGGTGATCATCGACCAGCAACGCAAGCTGATGTCGCCCGACAAAAAGGTGCGCGACGTGCTGGCTGAGGGCGGCGACTGGATCGATGTGCGGGGGGTGCGCAAGCATGTGCAGGGATATCTGAAGGAGTTCCTGTTCGACCCCGGTCTGGTCGATGCGCGCGTCGGCACGCTCTCGGGCGGCGAGCGATCACGGCTGCTGCTGGCGCGCGAATTCGCCCGCGCATCCAACCTGCTGGTGCTTGACGAGCCGACCAATGATCTCGATCTTGAAACGCTCGATCTGCTGCAGGAAGTGATCGCCGATTATGACGGCACAGTGCTGATCGTCAGCCACGACCGCGATTTTCTTGATCGCACCGTCACCGTCACGCTCGGCCTCGACGGATCAGGCGTGGTCGATGTCGTGGCGGGCGGCTATGCCGACTGGGAGGCCAAGCGCAAGCAGCGCGTCGCCGGCTGGACGAAGTCGAACGCCGCCAAGGCCGACCGCCCGGTCGACGTGCCCAAGCCGCCTGCCGCGCGCGTCAAGCTGAGCTACAAGGACCAGCGCGATTACGACCAGCTGCCCGAAAGGATCGAGGCGATCGAGGCGGCAATTGCGCGTGATGAGGCTGCGCTTGGTGATGCTGACCTGTATGCACGCGATCCCACCTGCTTTGCGGAGCTGACCAAGGCGATAGACGCCGCCCGCGCCGAGAAGGACGCCGCCGAACAGCGCTGGCTTGAGCTGGCAGAGCAGGTTGAGGGATTAGCGGGCTAGTCGGTTGGGGCTGGTCCCGTCTGGCCGCAGCGCGGGGGACGTGTTCATAGCCCCATTCAAAGGAAAGCCCCCCTTAGTCCGCCTTCACCCGCTGGCGATAGGCATGGAGCAGCGGCTCGGTGTAACCGCTCGGCTGCTTCACCCCCTTGAACACCAGATCGCGTGCCGCCTGGAATGCCAGCGAACCCTCGGGATCGCTCGCCATCGGCCGGTATAGCGGATCGCCCGCGTTCTGCGCATCGACCTTGGCCGCCATGCGCAGCAACGCGGCATCGACCTCCTGCTCGGTGCAGACCCCGTGCAGCAGCCAGTTGGCCAGGGCCTGCGAAGAGATGCGCAAGGTCGCCCGGTCTTCCATCAAACCGACGTCGTGGATGTCGGGCACCTTGGAACAGCCGATGCCCTGATCGACCCAGCGCACGACATAGCCCAATATCCCCTGCGCATTGTTGTCCAGCTCGGCGCGGATGTCCTCCGGCGACCAGTTCTGCCCGGTGGCGAGCGGCACGTTGAGCAATGGCTCAAGCCCCGGCACGGGCTGCGCGGCGATCTCGGCGCGCCGGGCGAACACATCGACCTTGTGATAATGCATTGCGTGCAAGGTCGCTGCGGTGGGCGACGGCACCCATGCGGTGTTCGCCCCGGTCATCGGATGACCGATCTTCTGGTCCATCATGTCGCGCATCATGTCAGGCGCGGCCCACATGCCCTTGCCGATCTGCGCCTTGCCATCGAGCCCGCACTTGAGGCCGATGCCAACATTGCGCGCCTCGTACGACTTGATCCAGTCGGACGCTTTCATGTCGCCCTTGCGGATCATTGGCCCAGCCTGCATCGAGGTATGGATTTCATCGCCGGTGCGATCAAGAAAGCCGGTGTTGATGAACACGATCCGGTCTTTCACCGCATGGATGCACGCGGCGAGGTTGGCCGATGTCCGGCGCTCCTCATCCATCACGCCGACCTTGATCGTGTGCCGCGTTAGGCCCAGCAGGTCCTCCACCGCATCGAACAGATCGTTGGTGAAGGCGCACTCGTCTGGACCGTGCATCTTGGGCTTGACGATATAGATGGAGCCCGCGCGGCTGTTGCGATAGCGGCCCAGCCCCTTGACGTCATGACAGCCGATGGCGCTGGTAAACACCGCGTCCAAGATGCCTTCGGGCGCTTCGCTGCCATCGCCGAGCAGTACCGCAGGGTTGGTCATCAGATGCCCGACATTGCGCACGAACAGCACGCTGCGCCCCGGCAGGGTAAACATGCTGCCATCGGGGGCGGCGTACTCCCGGTCGGGCTCAAGCGCGCGGGTCAGCGTCCTGTCGCCCTTGGCAAAACGCGCCTGCAAGTCGCCGCGCATCAGACCCAGCCAATTGGTATAGGCGAGAATCTTGTCCTCGGCATCGACGGCGGCAACCGAATCTTCCATATCGACAATCGTCGTCAGCGCCGCTTCGAGCAGCACATCGGCGATCCCCGAAGGATCATCGCGGCCAATCGGGTGATCGGCATCGAACACCACCTCGATATGCAGGCCGTTGTTGCGGAACAGCCGTCCCTTGGCGCTCTTGCCGACATATTGCTGCGGATCGGCGAGCGCGATGCCGTTTGACGGATCACCCAGTTCTGCCCATGTGCCATTCGCCAGCGGTACCGCCTCATCGAGGAACGCCTTTCCTGCCATGACCACCGCAGCGCCGCGCACCGGATCATAGCCGCCACCTTGCGCGGGCGCGGCATCGAGCGCATCGGTGCCATAATAAGCATCATACAGGCTGCCCCAACGCGCATTGGCGGCGTTCAGGACGAACCGGTCATTGAGCGAGGGGACGACCAATTGTGGGCCTGCCATCGTCGCAATCTCAGGGTCGACATTGGCGGTTGTGATCGAAAAGTCCTGAGGAGCTGGCACCAGATATTTGATATCATGCAGGAACGTGCGGTATTCGATTGGGTTGATGCCTTGCCCCCGGTGCGCCCGGTGCCAGTCGTCAATTTGCTCCTGCAGTTTCACACGCGTGGCCAGCAGATCGCGATTCACCGGCGCGAACCGCTTGAGCAATGCCGCAAACCCGGCCCAAAAAGCTTCGGGATCCATCGCCAGTGGTGCCAGCACCGAATCGGTGATGAACGCGTGCAGCGCGCCGTCGATGCTGATGCCGTTGCTTTCGATATAGTCGCTCATGCCGGTTCCTCTTTGCTTGGCGCGTCACAGGCCAGCCCCGGCGCGGGGAGGCGCACGATGCAATGGCCGTCAATGTCATTTTCCGGGGAGGAATGATGCAAGCCTATGGCGAGCCGGTCCACCAAAGTAAATCCGCTTTGCGCCGCGATGGGTGGCAGGCTGCGGCAAACCGGGCTATGGCTGCGCAGATGACGACGAGCCTCACCCGCCTGCCCGCATCCGACCAAGCAGTGCTTGCCACCATCGACCAGGCGGCGATGCTGGCGCAGGTCGAGCGCTGGGCGGCGATCAACAGTGGCACCACCAATCTGGCCGGCCTCGCGGCGACCGCAAAGTTGCTGGCCGATGCCTTTGCGACATTGCCCGGTGAAGTGCTGCTGGTCGATCCTGTCCCCCAAGACACCGTGCGCGCCGATGGCAACATCGTAGAGGTCCAACGCGGCCAGCATCTTGTGGTGAGCGTGCGCCCCGATGCGCCGCTGCGGCTGCTGCTCACTGGACATATGGACACAGTGTTTGCCGCCGACCATCCGTTCCAGACGCTGACCTGGCTTGAGCCCGGTGTGCTCGGCGGGCCCGGCGTTGCCGACATGAAAGGCGGCATCGCAGTGATGCTGGCTGCGCTGCAAGCGCTGGAAGCCTCTCCGCTGGCAAGAGCGATAGGCTATGACGTGATGATCAACAGCGATGAGGAGGTGGGCTCGGGCGCATCCGCGGCGTTGATCGCTGATCTGGCGCGCGGTAAATTGGCGGCGCTGACCTATGAGCCTGCGCTGCCCGATGGCACGCTCGCCGGAGAACGCGGCGGCAGCGGTAATTTTTCGATCATCATCACCGGGCGCTCGGCTCATGCCGGACGCAACCCACAGGATGGCCGCAATGCGCTGGTCGCGGCTGCCGATCTGGCGGTGGGGCTCAAGACGCTGACCCGCGACGACCTGTCGGTCAATCCGGCGCGGATCGATGGCGGCAGCGCCAACAATGTCGTGCCTGATCACGCGATATTGCGTGTGAACTTTCGACCACAAAGTCTTGACGCTCAGGCGTTTGCCGAAGACAGCCTGCAGCACCTGTGCAATACGATTGCCGCAGAGCATGATGTCACCGTGCACAGCCACGGCAGCTTTGGCCGCCCGCCCAAACCGATTGATCCAGACGCGGCGAAGCTGTTCGGCCTGGTCAAGCGCTGCGGTAAAGAGCTGGGGCTTGAGATCGGCTGGCGCGGCACCGGCGGGGTGTGCGATGGCAACAATATCGCGGCCTGCGGTGTGCCGGTGGTCGATACGATGGGGGTGCGCGGCGGTGCGATTCACAGCGCGGACGAGTTTCTGATCGTGGACAGCCTGGCCGAGCGCGCACGGCTGTCGGCGCTCACGCTCATGCGGATTGCTGCACGCCAAGGGTTATAAGTCTGGGGGAATTATGAGCTTTGTTATCCGGGCCGCAACGCCCGACGATCTGCAGCCGATCTACGAGATGGCCAAGCTGACCGGCGGCGGCTTTACCAACCTGCCCGCCGATCGCGCGTCGCTGCTCGCCAAGCTGGAACGCTCGGGCACGGCATTTGCGCGCACCGACGAGGAGCTGGCGGACGAACTGTTCGTGCTGGTGCTGCAAAATACGCAAACCGGCGATATCCGGGGCACCTGCCAGCTGATCACCCGCGTCGGCCAGCACTGGCCGTTTTATTCCTATCGCCTCAGCACGCTCACCCAGCACAGCGCCGAGCTGGGCCAGACCTATCGCGCCGAAATCCTTAGCCTGGTGACCGATCTTGAGGGCGCATGCGAGGTCGGCGGGCTGTTCCTGCACCCCGGCGAGCGCGCGGGCGGGCTGGGCCTGTTGCTGGCGCGCAGCCGCTATCTGTTCATCGCCATGCACCGCAAGCGCTTCGCCGACCGCATTCTGGCCGAACTGCGCGGGGTGATCGACGAAGCGGGCGATTCGCCGTTTTGGGACAGCATCGCCGGGCGGTTTTTCGGGATGAGCTTTGATGAGGCTGACACGTTTAATGCGCTGCACGGCAACCAGTTCATTGCCGATCTGATGCCCAAGCATCCGGTCTATGTCGCGATGCTCAGCGATGCCGCGCGCAATGTCATTGGCAGGCCCAACGTCAGCGGCCGCGCAGCAATGCGGATGCTGGAAAACGAGGGCTTTGCGTACGAAAATTACGTCGATATCTTCGATGGCGGCCCGACAATGACCGCGCGGACTGATCTGGTGCGCAGCATCAGCCAGTCGTGCAATGCTGTGGTCAGCGGGCTATGTGATGGGGATGGCGGCACTTTGTCGCTGGTCGCCAGCGGCCATCTGCGCAACTTCCGCTGCGCCTATGGGCATGTGGCGGCGGGCGATGACGGGGTGCTGCTGGACGCCAAGGCCGCAAGCGTGTTGGGCGTGAAACAGGGCGATACAGTGCGGTGGATTGAGAGGTAAACCCCCTCTCCCCAGCGAGGGAGAGGGTTGCGCAGACTTGGGCACGCATGTGCCCTAGTCGAAGCTGGGAGAGGGGGCGGCGGCTACAGACCCACGCCAGCGCAGCACCCCCTCATCCAACTGCGCCTAGCAGGCAAGCCTGCAAGGCTTCGTATCCTTCTCCCTCAAGGGGCGAAGGAATTTAAGAGGAAATTATGCTCAAAGAAATCAACTTCGACGGCATCATCGGCCCCAGTCACAATTACGCTGGGCTCAGCCCCGGCAACATCGCATCGGCCAGCAATGCAGGTGCCGTCAGCCAACCGCGCGCCGCAGCGTTGCAGGGCGTTGCCAAGATGCGCGCCAATCTTGCTCTCGGGCTGGCGCAAGGCTTTTTTATGCCGCTCGGCCGGCCCAATGCGGGCTGGCTGGCGCTGCTCGGCACCGATCTGGCAAGCGCCGATCCGCACATGCGCGCCGCCGCCTTTTCCGCCTCGTCAATGTGGGCCGCCAATGCCGCAACCGTATCGCCCGCGCCCGATACCGCCGATGGCCGCTGCCACCTGACCGTCGCCAATCTACTGACGATGCCGCACCGCAGCCACGAATGGCCGGGCACGCTGGCACAGCTGCAGCTCGCCTTTGCCGACCGCAAGCACTTTGCGGTCCACGCGCCGGTGCTGGCCCCCTTTGGCGATGAAGGCGCGGCCAATCACATGCGGCTGGCCGAGCGCCATGACCAGCCGGGAGTCGAGATATTCGTCTATGGCAGGTCGGGCGGCCCCTTCCCCGCGCGCCAACATATCGAATCGGGCAAAGCGATTGCGCGCCGCCACGGCCTCGATGCAGAGCGCAGCCTGTTCATCCAGCAGAGCGAGACCGCGATTGCCGCCGGTGCGTTTCACAATGATGTGGTCGCGGTCGCCAACGAAAATGTGCTGTTCGCCCACGAACAGGCGTTCGAGCATCGCGACGCC
>NZ_JBGTFM010000100.1:0-16456 GCF_041747255.1 Blastomonas sp.
CTGCTCGCGTCATCGGTAGCGGCGAGCGTCCAGCCGCCGACCAGCGCGAAATTGCCCACAAACAGCAGCATTGACCCAGCCAGCGCGAGCATGGCAGCGTGGGGCGCGTTCGGCCAGCCGGTGCGCCGCCCGACCATTAACGCCGCAACCAGCGCAGATACGCCCGCTGAGAAATGGAGCGCGATGCCGCCCGCGTAATCGACCACGCCATAGGCGCCGAGCCAGCCGCCGCCCCAGACCCAGTGCGCGACCGGTGCATAGACGATCAGGCTCCACAGGCCGCCAAAGGCCAAAGCCCAGCCGAAACGGGTGCGTCCCGCCCAGCAGCCTGCGACGATCACCGCCGCCAGCATCGCGCCCGCGATCTGGAACAACACGAACGCGCTTTCGGGGACCTCCGTGCCAAAGCGCACGTTGCCCAGCACAATCAGCATCCACGCATTGCCATCGCCGATCACGCCGCCGCGCGCATTGCCGAAGCCCAGCGTATAGCCGACCATGACCCAGAGCAGCGAGACCAGTGCGGCAATCGCGCCTGCCTGCAACAGCACCGACAGCGCAGCGTGCGCGGGTCCACGGCAAGCGTTGACCAGCGCGATACCCGGCAGCGCGAACAGCATGACAAAGGCAGCGGCGGTGAGCATCCAGGCGGTGTCGCCCGCATTGCTCGGGTCGATCGGCGCGAGTTCGACCATCGCGGGGGCCGCCCATGCCGGGCTGGCTGCCAGTGCTGCGATCAGCATCAGCCCAAGCCCCGGAGCGCGCGCCAGTCTTGCGAACATAGATACCACTTTCCGCCTGAGCAGGCCGACACCGCATGCGGCCATAATGATGCTCGCGTATCTGCAACATCTTGGCAAATATTCAATTAAGATTTGCGTGCTGCATTGCCGTTCTGTCTGCAACAGGTCATGCCGCCAACGCCAGCGATCTTGTCCTTTACATCCAGCCTTCAAGCACCTGATCGGGCGGGCGGTGGCCATCGAACCAGAAGCGGATGTTGGCGATCACCTTTTCGCCTGCCACCTTGCGGCCTTCAAAGGTTGCGCTGCCAACATGCGGCAGCAGCACGACGTTCCTGAGCGCAAGCAGGCGCGGATCGACGAGCGGTTCGTGGGTGTAGACATCGAGGCCGGCGCCGGCGATGCGCTCGGCCTCCAGCGCGTCGATCAGCGCAGGCTCATTGACGATCTCGCCGCGCGCGGTGTTGATCAGATAGGCGCTGGGCTTCATCAGCGCGATGCGGCGGGCATCGAGCAGCCCGCGCGTTTCCGGGCTGCGCGGACAATGCAGCGTGATGATGTCGGAGCCTGCGATCAGCGCATCGACATCGGGCTCAAACGTCGCACCGAGCATTTGCTCAAGGCTTTCGGGCAGGCGGCGGCGGTTATGGTAGCGCACATCCATGCCAAATCCGCGCGCACGGTGCGCGACGGCCTGGCCGATGCGGCCCATGCCGATGATGCCGAGCTGCTTGCCGCCGATACGATGACCAAGCATCCCCGACGGGCTCCAGCCTTCCCACTGGCCCGAACGCACCAGCTTTTCGCCTTCGGCCAACCGTCGCGGCACTGACAGGATCAGCGCCATCGTCATGTCCGCTGTATCGTCAGTGAAGACGCCGGGCGTGTTGGTGATAATGATACCGCGCGCGCGTGCGGCTTTAAGGTCGATGTGATCGACACCTGCGCCAAAATTGGCGAGCAGTTTCAGCCGGTCGCCCGCGCCGGCAATCAACTCTGCATCCAGATGATCGGTCACGGTCGGCACCAGCACATCGCAGTCCTGCATTGCGGCTGCAAGTTCATCGCGGCTGAATGGATGGTCATCTTCATTGAAGGTTGCGTCAAACAATTCCGCCATGCGCGCTTCGACCACGGGGGCCAGCCTGCGGGTGACGACGACGCGCGGGCGCGCGCCAGGGGCATGGGGCGGGGCGGGAGCAACAGGCATGTCTTGCCTATGCCGCAAGATCGGCAAAGGTCAAGCTACAGCACTTGCTAGTCGGGCTTTTTTACCGCTAAGTCACGCGTTGGCGGGGCAGGTGTGGGATGAACGGTCATGCAACGGCACAGGGTGTTTGCTATTCTTGCGGCGATAGCGATTGTCGTCCTGATGCCATTGGCTGGCCAGCAGGCAACAGCGCAGATGGAGGTCGAGACGCCCTATTGGGCATCGATCCGTGCCGACAAGGCCTATGCCCGTGCCGGACCCTTGACCACCTATCCGATTGAATGGGTGTATCGCCGGGTCGATCTGCCGGTCAAGGTGGTCAAGCGTTACAGTGTATGGCGTCAGATTCAGGACCCGGAAGGCTGGATCGGCTGGATGCATTCGGACAACCTCAGCCGCAAGCGCACCGCCATCGTCATCGGCGGCGAACATGCAATTCGCGCCGCGCCGCAAGAAAGCGCAAAGCTGCTCTGGCGCGCCGCGCCGGGGGTGGTCGGCACGCTGGGAGACTGCGAAAAGGGCTGGTGCGAATTTGCGGTGCAAAAGCGTGCAGGCTGGATGCGGCAGGATCACCTGTGGGGGCCGGGCGCGCCCTGATCATGCCAGTGCAAACGGGACCCGCCCACCCCTCGGACCAAAGGATGGGCGGGCGTTCATTCTACCGGGAAAGGACTTACCAGTAGAAATTCGGGATCACGCGGAGCACGCGGCCGGTGCGGGCATTGATCAGCAACACATCGTTATAGTGCCGTACCCACTGCTGACGCGCGCCGGGGACGGGCAGGCGATAGGCGCGATAATTGTTCACGACATAGCGCTGGCCATAGAAGCGGGGGGCAATCGTCACACCAGGCCGAAACTGCTGATAGCGGAAGTTGGCGCGGAACGGCTGGGCGCGGAAGGCATTGCGATTGCTCGACCGATAGCGATTATAGTCGCGCAGGTCTTCGCGATACTCCTGACGCGCATCCCGCACATCACGGCGCTGGTCACGCACGTCGCGGCGTTCTTCGCGCACATCGCGCTGGTTGCCGTAGCGCTGGGCCTGCCGCAGATCCTGCCGATCACGCTGCAGACGCTGCTGTTCCTGGCGCAAATCGCGTTCCGAACGGTATACTTCTCCGCGTGATTGGCCGAAGGCGGATACAGACGCGACAGGCAGAGCCGTCGTCAGCATTAAAGTCCCGATAAGGGCCTTGGTCATCAGTTTCATGGGTCTAACTCCTGTCGTCGCCGGATGGGGGCTTGCTCCGGTGATGTTCAGGAATACGCCCACTAGTATGAACGAGTTGCGAATGCGCTGCTCATTTTCAAGAAACATTGTCGCAAGCTGTAACGGGCAAGCGATCGCGCGGATGGTTCTGCCGTTCCACGCACCTCTGCTCAGCCGAGGCTATCAGCGCCCGATTTGCCAATGCTGCCTTGCCCGTGGCGCGCGCCATCGCTAAGGCGCGGGGCAATCCTTAAAACTTCCGCACAAAAGGCGTTTTCGACCATGGCCGCACAATATTCCTATGTGATGAAAGGTCTGACCAAGACCTATCCGGCGGCGAACAAGCCGGTGCTCAACGGCATCCACCTGCAATTTTATTCCGATGCCAAGATTGGCATTGTCGGCCCCAACGGATCGGGCAAGTCGACGCTGATGAAGATTATGGCCGGCATGGACAAGGACTTCACCGGCGAGGCCTGGGCTGGCGAGGGCATCACCGTCGGCTATCTGGCGCAGGAGCCCGAGCTCGACGCGACCAAGACGGTCAAGCAGAACGTGATGGACGGGGTGCGACCGGTCGCCGATCTGGTTGAGCGCTTCGACGAGATCAGCAACCTGATGGCCGACCCTCCCGAGGATGCTGATTTCGACGCGCTGATGGAAGAAATGGGCACGCTGCAGGAAAAGATCGACGCGATCGATGGCTGGACGCTCGACAACCAGCTAGAAATTGCGATGGACGCGCTACGCTGCCCTCCGGGCGACGCCAATGTCACCAGCCTGTCAGGCGGCGAAAAGCGCCGTGTCGCATTGTGCCGACTGCTGCTCGAAAAGCCGGGCATCCTGTTGCTCGATGAGCCGACCAACCACCTCGATGCCGAAAGCGTCGCCTGGCTTGAAAAGCACCTCGTCGATTATCCGGGTAACGTCATCCTCGTCACCCATGACCGCTATTTCCTCGACAATGTCGTCAACTGGATTCTCGAACTCGATCGCGGCAAATATTTTGTCTACGAAGGCAATTACTCGACCTATCTCGACAAGAAGGCGCAGCGGCTGCAGCAGGAATCGCGCGAGGACGAGGGTCGCCAGAAGGCGATTCAGGACGAGCTCGCGTGGATCCGGCAAAGCCCCAAGGCGCGCCAGACCAAATCCAAGGCGCGTATCCGTGCGTTCGATGAACTGGTCGAGGCACAGGAAAACCGCAGCCCCGGCAAGGCGCAGATCGTCATCCAGACGCCCGAACGCCTCGGCGGCAAGGTGATCGAAGCGCATGGCCTGACCAAGGCGTTCGGCGACAAGCTGCTGTTCGAAAACCTGTCGTTCATGCTGCCGCCGGGCGGCATTGTCGGTGTGATCGGGCCCAACGGCGCGGGCAAGACGACGTTGTTCAAGCTGATCACCGGCAAGGAACAGCCCGATAGCGGCACCATTGCCATCGGCGATACGGTCAAGCTCGGCTATGTCGACCAGAGCCGCGATCATCTCGATTCAGCGAAGAACGTGTGGGAAGAAATCTCAGACGGGCATGATTTCTTCAAGTTGGGCAAGCACGAGGTCGCCACCCGCGCCTATGTCGGCGCGTTCAACTTCAAGGGACAGGACCAGCAGAAAAAGGTCGGGCAGCTTTCGGGCGGTGAACGCAACCGCGTCCACATGGCCAAGATGCTCAAAGAAGGGGGCAACGTGCTGCTGCTCGATGAGCCGACCAACGATCTCGATGTCGAAACGCTGCGCGCGCTTGAAGAGGCGTTGGAGAGCTTCGCCGGCTGCGCGGTGGTGATCAGCCATGACCGCTTTTTCCTCGATCGCCTCTGTACCCATATCCTCGCGTTTGAGGGTGATAGCCATGTCGAATGGTTTGAGGGCAACTTCGAAAGCTACGAGGAAGACAAGCGCCGCCGCCTCGGCGACGAGGCGGATCGCCCGCACCGGATGAGCTACAAGAAATTGACCCGTTAGAGCAGGTCTTAAATTGACCGTTTCCGGTCAATGACCTGAAAAGCGCGGCATCAAAAGATAAGAACGTTTCCGCTCAAGATGAGAGTGTTCTCGCTGCGGCGTTCGCAACGCGTTTGCGCGGTCTGGGACGGTGCACGTAATTGTATCGCCACTAAAACTTCGGTCTGGCCATGTGCCAGCCGTTCATGCATGTTCGCTGGAGGGTCGCAACGCATTGCCATAGTTGTGCGTTTTCTGCCCAGTGGAGCCAGTCCCGGATCAACCGGGCGACTGATCAAAGGGTCGTAAATGATGTTCACTCTGGCGGCGAAGCCGGGATATGCTATCGGACTGATGACTGCGGCGCTCGCCGGGTCCGCGCAGGCTCGGGCGGCAGATGCGCAGGGCATTCACGGCACGTGGGAAAACCCGACCGGCGATGTCATTGTCACCACCGATTCGTGTGGGACCATGCTGTGCGGCTGGGTCAAATGGGCCAGCGATACCGCCAAGGCCGAGGCGCGTGATGGCGGCACACCGCAGTTGGTCGGCACCAGCCTGCTGCGCAATTACAAACCCAAAGGGGACGGCAAATGGCAGGGCCAGGTGTTTGTGCCCGATATGGGTGACACGTTTTTTTCGACCATCCGCCAACTTGACCAGAATACGATCAAGATCAGTGGCTGCATTATGGGCGGGTTGCTGTGTAAATCGCAGGTCTGGCGGCGCAAATAGGCGCGCCGCCGCCTGCCAGACCGGCGATCAGCCCTGCAGCAGCCGCATGATCGTCATCGCCTGTTCAGAGCCTGACTGCGGCACGGTCTCGCCGGTGCGGTCGGTAATCTTGTCAAAGATGCGCGCTACGCCCTCTGCGGTGCGTTCGCCCTCGGGCAGCGCAGCGCCCTGGGTCATCGTCACATAGGCAGCGTGGAATGCACCTGCGCCCGCGCCAATGATCATGTTGGTCGGCGCGTCCTCTGATACCAGATAGACCGCCGCAGGCACGACATTTTCAGGGTTGAAAGCCTTGAAGGCTTCGGGCGGGAAAATGTCTTCGGTCATCCGCGTGCCCGCCACCGGCGCGAGCGTGTTGACCTTGATGTTGTTCTTCGCGCCTTCAAGATACAGCGTCTTGGTGAGGCCTGCGAGCCCCAGCTTGGCCGCGCCGTAGTTGGCCTGGCCAAAGTTGCCGTAAAGCCCGGTCGATGAGGCGGTCATCAGGATGCGGCCATAATTTTGCTCGCGCATCGTTTC
Source organism: Blastomonas sp. (assembly GCF_041747255.1). Lineage (GTDB taxonomy): Bacteria > Pseudomonadota > Alphaproteobacteria > Sphingomonadales > Sphingomonadaceae > Blastomonas. The sequence continues at coordinate 6,362 of NZ_JBGTFM010000100.1, forward strand.
CCACACCGCCTTGGTGCAGTTGGCCGATCCAATCAGGTGGACCTTGACCACCAGATCGAAGTCCGCCGGTTCCATCTTGGCAAAGCTCTTGTCGCGCAGGATGCCGGCGTTGTTGATCAGCACGTGGACGCCGCCCCATGCTTCCCTTGTCTTGGCGACCATCTCGACCATCTGCTCATATTCGGTGACCGACCCGCCATTGGCCATTGCCTCGCCGCCCGCCGCCTTGATCTCTTCAACCACCTGCGCGGCGGCATCCGATGTTCCGGTGCCATCGCGCGCGCCGCCCAGATCGTTGACCACGACCTTCGCGCCGCGTGCCGCCAGATCAATCGCATAGGCACGGCCCAGGCCGCCACCTGCGCCGGTGACAATCGCGATGCGGTCCTTGAAACTGATGGTCATGATATGGCTTCCTCTCGTATCGTGCGCGCACCGACGCTCGGAATAACGCGGGTTTTAGCCTTGTTGCCGCGCTTGGCAAGCCCGTTGGCGGTCATGAGCTGATTGACGTTCGCGTCAATCAGCGCTGACGTTACGGCGATCAGGCCAGTTCGCTGTCAAGCGCATAGCCGGCCGAGCGCACGGTGCGGATGATGTCGGGCTGGCCATTGGCATTGAGCGCCTTGCGCAGGCGGCGGATGTGAACGTCAACGGTGCGAATCTCAATATCGCTGTCGTGCCCCCACACGCTATCGAGCAAGCGCTCGCGCGAAAACACCCAGCCGGGATGCTCAAGGAAATGGCGCAGCAGCCGGAATTCGGTTGGGCCAAGCGGCACGGTGTGCCCGGCGCGCTTCACCTTGTAGCCCACCGTGTCCATTTCGATATCGGCAAAGCTCAAGGCCTCGCCCGCCAGCGCCGGGCGCACCCGCCGCAGCACGGCGTTGACGCGCGCGATGAGCTCACGCGGCGAGAACGGCTTGGTGACATAATCGTCTGCGCCGATGTCCAGCCCGCGCACCCGGTCTTCCTCTTCACCGCGCGCCGACATCATGATGATCGGGATGTTGGATGTGTCATTGTCGCGGCGCAGGCGGCGGCATACCTCGATGCCCGACAGGTTCTCGATCATCCAGTCGAGCAGCACGATATCGGGCCGCTGCTCGCGCGCGATCAACATCGCCTCCTCGCCATCGGGTGTGTGGCTTACCCGAAATCCCTGCTTGTCAAAATGCCATGACACAAGTTCCGAAAGCGCCATGTCGTCCTCGACCAGCAGCAGGTGGGGCGTTGTCATCGTTGTTCAGCTTTCTCTACTAAAAAGCATGGCGCACCGGAGCCAGCGCATCATCGCCGCGTTCGCGCTCGTTCATCGACTGGCCGGTGACCGCGAAAAAGACCATCTCGGCGACATTGGTGGCATGATCGCCGATCCGTTCAAGGTTTTTGGCGATGAACAGCAGGTGGGTGCCTGCACCGACATGATCCGGGTTGGCGATCATATGCGCGATCAGCGCGTGAAAGATGCTGTTGTAGAAGTCATCGACCGTTTTGTCCTGCGCGCAGACCGCCACCGCCAGATCGGCATCGCGCCGGGCAAAGGCGGTGAAGGCATCATCGACCAGCTGCCGCGTAGCATCAGCCATGGCCGGCAGCAGATCGGCGGCCTCGATATTGTGGTTTGCGTCCACCAGCGCGACGCGCTTGGCGATGTTTTTGGCATAATCGCCCATCCGCTCGACCACCCCTGAGATCTTGAGCGCCGCGACCAGTTCGCGCAGGTCGTCGGCCATCGGAGCGCGCAGCGCGATGGTCTGGATAACCAGCCGGTCGATCTGGTCCTCGAGCGCATCGATTTTCGCATCACCAGCAATCACCTGCTGCGCAAGCGCCAGATCATGGGTGGCCAGCGCCAGCATGGCATCCTGCACAGCCTTTTCGGCGCGACCGCCGATCTCGGCGATCAGCCCGCGCAATGAGGTCAGATCGCCGTCAAAGGCCTTGAGCGTGTGTTCGTTGTGGCTGGGGTGCATTGTGTTTCCATAAAACTATAGTATCGGGCCAGCACTAAGATAAAGCAAGCATTGCAACCCGGCAGTCCGCTCAAATCAGCCGTATCGTCCGGTGATATAGTCGCGGGTGCGATCTTGTTTGGGATTGGTGAATATGTCTGAGGTGTCGCCATACTCGACCATCGTGCCAAGGTGGAAGAATGCGGTTTTCTGTGAGACGCGCGCAGCCTGCTGCATATTGTGGGTGACAATGACGATCGCATAGCGACCGCGCAGCTCGTGGATCAGTTCCTCAATCTTGGCGGTGGCGATCGGGTCGAGCGCCGAGCAAGGCTCGTCCATCAGGATCACCTCGGGATCCACCGCAATGGCGCGCGCGATGCACAGCCGCTGCTGCTGCCCGCCTGACAGCGCGGTGCCGCTTTCGTTCAGCCGGTCCTTGACCTCGTTCCACAGCCCGGCGCGCACCAGCGAGTTCTCGACGATCTGGTCAAGTTCGGCCTTGGCAGTAGCGAGGCCGTGGATGCGCGGCCCGTAGGCAACGTTGTCGTAAATCGATTTGGGGAACGGATTGGGCTTTTGAAACACCATGCCAACGCGCGCGCGCAGCTGCACCACATCCATTGCGCTGGAATAGATGTCCTGCCCGTCGAGCGTGATGTCACCTTCGACCCGCGCACTCGCAATCGTATCGTTCATGCGATTGAGTGTGCGCAGGAAGGTGGATTTCCCGCAGCCCGAAGGCCCGATGAACGCCACGACATTGTCCATGTCGATGTCAATCGACACGCCCTTGATGGCTTCGTTGGTGCCGTAGAACACTTTGACGTTGTGCGCCGACATCTTGTGCGGTGCCTGCGTATGGGCGACGGGTTCTTGTGCGAGCGCGGTTTCGGTCATCAACAGGTTACCAACGTTTTTCAAAGCGATTGCGCAGATAAACCGCAAACGCATTCATTGTGAGCAGGAAAATCAGCAGGACGATGATCGCAGCAGAGGTTTTTTCAACAAACCCGCGATTGACCTCGTCCGACCAGAGGAAAATCTGCACCGGCAACACGGTCGCCGGATCGGTGATGCCCTGCGGCGGTGTGGTTGTGAAAGCGCGCATCCCGATCATCAGCAGCGGCGCGGTTTCGCCGAGCGCGCGCGCCATGCCGATGATTGTGCCGGTCATGATACCGGGGATGGCGAGCGGCAGGACGTGGTGAAACACGACCTGGATGGGACTGGCGCCGACGCCAAGCGCAGCCTCGCGGATCGAGGGTGGCACCGCCTTGATCGCGTTGCGCGAGGCGATCACGATCACCGGCATGGTCATCAGCGCCAGCGTCAGGCCGCCGACCAGCGCCGCCGAGCGCGGCAGCGCAAGAACTTGCAGAAACACCGCGAGACCAAGCAGGCCGAAAATGATCGAGGGCACTGCGGCAAGATTGTTGATCGACACCTCAATGATGTCGGTCAGCCGGTTTTTCGGTGCGTATTCTTCAAGATACACAGCTGCCAACACGCCGATCGGAAACGCGAGTACCAAGGTGATGACCATCGTGATCAACGAGCCCTTGAACGCCCCCCAGATGCCCACCTGGGTAGGATCAGTGCCGTCAGAATTGCGCAGGAAGCCCATGTTGAAAACCGAGCGCACGTCACCGGCTGCTTGCAGCTGCTGATAGTCGGCTTCGGCTTTGGGGGTTGAGCCTTCCTTGGCCGCGCGATCGATGTCACTCGATGTCGGCAGCCAGAATACGGCCCTTTTCGAAACAAGCTCGGGGTTGCGGGTCAGCTGGTCGCGCAGCCGTGTCCAGGCATTGCCAGCAAAAAAGCGCGCGCCGTCTTCACCATATTGCGTCTCGACGGCGGTGTCATAGATGCGGCGGATGTCGATCGATGACATGGTGGCGCGCAGGCGGTTGCCGCGCAGTTCATCGGGCGTGACGCCGCCGGTCGCCGCCGGCAGGTCAACGGTCAAGCTGGCCTCGGTGCTGATGAAGCCCTGGGCGCCATTGCCGACCATGACAAACAGCAGAAAGGCAAGAAACAGCGCAGAAATCGTGACCGCAGCCAGCCCGAGCAGCTTGAACCGCTGTTCGGAGGCGTAGCGACCGGCGATGCGCTTCTGCATCTGCGGCCCCATCCAGTCGGTCTGCTGACGCGGGCGTTGGTCAGGCTGGGTTTCGGCTGCGTCAGTCATAAGCCTCCCGATATTTCTTGACGATCTGCAGCGCCACAAGATTGAGCAGCAGGGTGACGACGAACAGGGTAAGGCCGAGCGCAAAGGCCGCGAGCGTCATCGGGCTGTCGAAATCATTGTCTCCGGTGAGCAGCTGGACGATCTGCGTGGTTACGGTGGTGACGCTGGCAAACGGGTTGGCGGTGAGGTTCGCGGCAAGCCCCGCGGCCATCACCACGATCATCGTTTCCCCGATCGCGCGGCTGACGGCGAGCAGCACACCGCCGACCACGCCGGGCAGCGCGGCGGGGATCAGCACTTTCTTGATCGTCTCGCTCTTGGTCGCGCCCATTGCGAGAGAGCCGTCACGCATGCTGGCGGGCACGGCGGTGATGCTGTCATCGGCCATCGAGGAAACAAACGGAATGATCATCACCCCCATCACCAAACCTGCGGCGAGCGCCGATTCCGACGAGGCGTTGGGAACGCCGATCATCGCGGCAAAGCTGCGCAGCGCCGGGGCAACCGTCAGCGCGGCGAAATAACCGTAAACCACAGTCGGCACGCCGGCCAGGATCTCCAGGATCGGCTTCATCCATTTGCGCGTGTTCACGCTGGCATATTGGGTGAGGTAAATCGCGCTCATCAGCCCGAACGGGATCGCGATGGACATGGCGATGATCGCGCCGATGAACACCGTGCCCCAGAACAACGGCACTGCGCCAAAGTCGCCGGTTGCCTTGCCATCGACCACGTCTGTGCTTGGGGTCCAATCGAGCCCGAACAGGAATTCGAAGGGGGAGACCATGCCAAAAAAGCGGATGGTTTCGAAAATCAACGATGCGACGATGCCGAGCGTCGCGAGAATGGCGATCAGCGAGGCGAGCAATAGCGTCAGCATCACCACCCGTTCGACCCGCGAACGGGCCCGGAAGTCCGGCTTGATCCGGGTAAAGGCATAGGCGCCGCCCGCAAAGCATAGCAGAAACGCGGCGAGTCCGCCGATCATCGCATAGCGCGAATCTGCGGCCTTGTAGAGCGGGGCCAGTTGCTGCGCGGCATCGCTGAACACCTTAAGATCAGGGTTGCGCGACAGCAGCCGGGCTTCTGCCAGAATGGCGGCGCGCGCAAACGGGTCATCGGGCAGCGAGGCGGCCAGAGGGTTGTCCAGCACAGCAAATGACCCCAGCGCAGGTGCAATCGCGGTCCACAGCACGACGAATGCCACTGCCGGGATGACCGCCCAAAGCGCCGCATACCAGCCATGATAGCTGGGCAGAGAATTCACATTCTGGCCGCCTGCCAGCAGGAACCGGTTGGCGCGTGACCTGGCATAGACCCAGGTAAACAGCCCCAAGCCAAAGATCATGAAAATGACGGCGGTGCTGGTCATGCGCCGCGCATCCATGTCCTGAAAACAGTCACTGTGGCTTTGGCACCTGACGGTGCGGGCAATGAGACAATCATCATGATCTGGTCTCAGCCTTAATCCAGCACTTTGCCATCGAGCACCACAAGATTGTCGATCCGGCCGGTCATCTCTTTGCGCAACGCTGCGGACCCTGAAATCAGACCGATCTTGGTCAGATAATTGTCCGGCGATGCCCCGAAGATGAACTCCTTGAGATATTCGCGCAGACCGGGGATGACATCGACGTGCTTCTTCTTGATGTACAGGTACATCGGACGTGCGCCGGGATACTCGCCGCTTTCGATGGTGGCATAGCTCGGTTCGATCCCGTTAAGTTTCACGCCCCGCACCGTCGCAGCATTTTCAGACAGATAGCTGTAGCTGAAAATGCCGACGCTGTTGGGGTTGGCCTTGAGCTTCTGCACGATCAGATTGTCGTTCTCACCGGCATCGATATATGGGCCATCAGTGCGCACCGTATGACAAACGGTCTCGAACTGCTCCTTGTCGCTGTCTGCCAGCGCGGCGATTTTCGGATCGGAGGTGCAGCCCTTCTCCATGATAATCTCTTCAAGCGCATCACGCGTGCCCGATGTCGCGGGAGGGCCGAAGATATTGATCCGCACATCGGGCAGGGCCGGGTTCAAATCGGGCCAGCGCTGCGTCGTGTTGTTGGGCTTGCCAAACGGCTGCGCAGCGAGCGCTTCATAGAACTGTGCCACGGTCAGCGACAGTTCGGGGCCGTTCACAGATTGTGCCAGCGCAATCCCGTCAAAACCGATCTGCAATTCGATGATCTCTGTCACGCCATTGGCGGTGCAGCGTTCGAATTCCGCCGCCTTCATCCGGCGCGAGGCGTTGGCGATATCGGGCGTGTTCGCGCCGACGCCCGAGCAAAACAGCTCGATGCCACCGCCGGTGCCGGTCGATTCGAGGATGGGGGAAGGGCGCTCGACATCGGCATTGGTAAACTGCTCTGCCGCTGCCTTGGCGAACGGGAAGACGGTGGACGATCCGACGATGCGGATTTCGCTGCGGCTGCTGCCCTGACTGGTCGATGCCGGGTCCTGGCAGGCGGCAAGCGCGAGAATGGGTAGGCAGGCAAAAGCGAGCTTGCTGATCGACACCAGATTTCCTTCCCTCCGGCTGCGCGTCTGCGCAATCCGTCTCTATGGCTTGACAGGAGCGGCCAGCCCAAACATGACAGAATCATCTGACGCGATGCGTCAACGTCACCTTAGCCCCTGACCCGATTGCCGATAGGAAGGGGCGATTGCCCGGACATGACAAAAACATGAACCTTTTGTGACAACGATCCCGGAGCGGATGCTGACGCAACTGTGGTTTCTCATCAGGCCGGCGCGGCCTCGGGGCTGCTGGCAGGCAGCACTGCCGCGACGCGCGGGTCGGCGGGCAGGGTGATGGTGACGCTGGTGCCGCGCTGCAGGGCGCTGTCAATCTCCAGCCGGCCGCGGTGTCGCTCGACCACATGCTTCACGATCGACAGACCAAGGCCGGTGCCGCCGATGGCGCGGCTGCGGCTCGAATCGACCCGGTAGAAGCGCTCGGTCAGTCGCGGCAGATGTTCGGGCGCGATGCCTTCGCCGCAATCGCTGACCGACAGCCTGATCAGCGCGCCGTTGCGCGAGGCGTGCAGGCCAAGCGTCACCGGCGTGCCCGCCTGGCCATATTTCATGCTGTTCGATACAAGATTGTGCAACACCTGCGATAATTGGGCGCGGTCACCGCGCATCGGGGGCAGATCGTCGTCTATGTCGAGCACGACATCTTTCCCGCGCTCGCCATGGCTTTGAGCAAAGACCGTCTGTACCTCGCGCATCAGTTCGGGCAGATTGACCGGCGTATCGGGCACGCGGAATTTGTCGGCTTCGATCCGCGAGAGCGAAATCAGATCCTCGATCAGCTTCTGCATCCGGTTCGCTTCGCGGAACATCACGTTCAAAAAGCGCTTGCGGACCTCGGGGTCATCGCCCGCCTCGCTGTCCTCAAGCGTTTCGATGAAACCCTTGATCGAGGCGAGCGGGGTGCGCAATTCATGGCTGGCGTTGGCAACAAAGTCGGTGCGCATCCGCTCGACCGCATACATGCCCGAGCGGTCCCACAGGAACAGGATGCGTTCACCGCCCGGAATATCGCGAACCTGCATTTCCCAGCGCTGATCGCGGCTGCCGATGCCGACGAGTTGGATCGGGCCATTGCCCGGTGCATGGTTTGGATCGGTTAAAAAGTCGGCGGCGGCAGGGTGGCGGATGACCAGCCGGATATCTTCACCGACGCAATATTCGCCGAGCAGCTTGCGCGCCGCGCTGTTGGCCCGGCGAACATTGGTGCCGGTCAACACCAGCACCGGGTCCGCCAAGCCATCGATAAAGCTGGTAAAGTCGCGATGCTGGCTGATCGGTTTGTTTTCGGGTTCGCGTATCGGCGCGGCCGCCTGCGGGTTGGTCTTTGCCGGGCCAGACAGGTCCACCATCGCCACCAGCGCGACCAACCCTGACGCAAAGCAGATCATCGCCTGTTCAAGGCTGCTGCTCGCCACCTGGCTGAGCGTAACGCCCACCACCAACAGCCCGGTGGCAAACAAAAATCGCCCGCCGTTCAGGCCCGTTGAGGATGAGTGTTCCATATACCAGTCATTATAGCGATGATGGCCGGGTTACGCCAACGGCCATTGGCCGGTCGACAACGATTGCTTTACCTATGGCAGGCAGGCTGTCCCGCAGCGGAACAGGCGATCAAACACCTTGCCTTGGCGCGGCGAACATCCCTATGTCAGATCACGGGTTTGCGCCGGTTGCGGTGCGGCCCCACGGAAACACACGACGATGGACGACAACACCGAACCGAAAGACACGCTGGGCGACGCATCGCGCCGGACCTTGCTGATCGGTGCGGTGGCGACCTCTGCTGTCGTCAGCATTCGCCCGGCGCTTGCCCAGGCGGCAGGATCGGTGCTGAACTGCAAGATCCCGGTGCCAGAGCGCGGCAAGGGGATGTTCATCGATGCCACCGGCACGCTGGTCTCGCCCGATACACCGGGCGCGTTCCCGCCTGCGCCGCGCGATTTTACCGGAGAGGAAGTGCGGCAGGCGTTGCAGGGCCGCAATCTGCCCGGCGCGACACGCGAGCAGTCGCGCGCCTATCTCAACTATATTCGCAAGCTGCAGAACGGCCAGAGCGGGTTTACCTGCTATGCCTCGTTGCAGATGCCGCGTCGTTGACGGGGCTCAGCGGACCTGAGTCTGCGCGCTATGCCGCGCTGCTGCCCGGTGAATTAAAGCGTGTGCCATTGGGCGCGCTCGAAGCGATCTATCATCTGCCATCTGGGCTAACCCATCTCATCGCCGAGCCGATGCCCGATCTGCTCAATGCAATGACGGCACTGGCACCCGGCAGCGCCGTGACTGCGCTCGGTCTGCATGCGTTGATTGCCGACCGGTTTGTGATCGAGGGCGATGCGCCTGATGAAAGCCATGAACGGGTGATCGGGCAGCGGCTTGCAGAACTTGCCGAATTGGGGCTTGTCCAGATCGTGCATCCCAAAGCTGCGCCTATTGCGCAACAAGCCTAAGTAAAAACGCTTGCCGCCAAAGTGTTGGTGCGGATTTACGTTTTCACGCAGGCAGGACTGAGGCTAAGGCGCTGGCCATGCGCCATAGTTGCTTCATCACGGTTGGCCCGGCGCGGTTTCGCATCGGCAGCGATTGGCGCGCGCCGGTTGACGCGCTGACAGCGCTTTATCGCGACTATCCACTCGAACCGGTGGTGCCAGACTTCACCGTGCGGCTGCAGGCGACATCGCCGCTGCGGCGCTGGCTGCGCCCGTCGGTTGCAATCGCGGGCGACTTCACCTTGCCCGATGCCGCGCCGCTGCCGCTTGATCAGGCGCTGCTGGCGGCGGAAATGGCGCTCAACCTGCAGATGGCGCTGGGCTGGCGGCGGCATCTGCTGCTGCATGCCAGCGCGGTGTCCCGCGGCGGCCATGCGGTGGTGATGACCGGCGTGTCGGGGGCGGGCAAATCAACACTGTCGGCGCTGCTGGGGGAGCGTGGCTGGAGGTTTCTGGGCGATGAATTTGTCCTGCTCGATCCTGAGACTGGCATGATCGTGCCATTTCCGCGACCGATCAGCCTCAAGAACGAGGCCATACCGTTCATGCAGCGCGAGGTGAACGACGACGAACGCTTCGGCCCGGTGATGACCGATACCCCCAAGGGCACCATCCGCCATCTGCGTCCGCGCAGCGAGGCGGTGGCGCTGATGGCGCGCCAGACCCGGCCTGCGCTGCTGTTGTTTCCGCGTTTCGGCGAGCCGCGCGCGATACGCCGGGTGGATGAGGCCGAGAGCTTCGTGCGGCTGACCCAGGCGTCGACCAATTATGTCGCGCTGGGCGAAGGCGGCTTCGACGCGCTCACCGGTTTTGTGAAAGGCGTGACGGCACGCGCCATCGATTATGCAACCGGCGAAGAGGGTGTCGAGATGGTCGAGCGGCTGTGGTCTGAACTTGCCCCGGGGCGTGCGACATGACCGATGGCTGG
>NZ_JBGTFM010000101.1:0-10786 GCF_041747255.1 Blastomonas sp.
TCGATGCGGGTACTGCCTTATGGCGCATCGCCGATCCCGCTCGATGTGCTCAGTCGCTCGATGCAGATGTTCCCCAATGCGCAGTTCGTGCAGATGTACGGCGCGACCGAGACCAGCGGCACCATCGTCTATCTGCCACCCGAGGACCACGATGTCGCGGGCACGCCGCGCATGGCCGGGTGCGGCAAGCCGTTTCCCGATGTCGAACTGCGCATTGTCGGTGAAGACGGGCAAGACCGCCCGGTTGGCGAGGTCGGCGAGGTCTGGGTGCGCGCGCCGCTCGTTATGGCGGGCTATCACAATCTGCCGCAAGCCAATGCCGCGGCTTTTGTCGATGGCTGGTACCGCACCGGCGATGCGGCTTTTATGGATGCTGACGGCTATCTCTATCTGTTCGACCGGTTGAAGGACATGATCGTTTCAGGCGGCGAGAACATTTACCCGGCAGAGGTCGAGAACGCGCTGCACCATCATCCGGCGGTGCGCGATTGCGCGGTGATCGGTGTGCCAGATGCGCGCTGGGGCGAGGCGGTCAAGGCCATCGTCGTGCTCAAGGACGGTGAGACAGTGGACGAAGCCGGGCTGATCGGCTTCGCGCGCGAGCATATCGCAGGGTTCAAATGCCCCAAAAGCGTCGATTTCGTCAGCGAACTGCCGCGCAACCCGTCGGGCAAGGTGCTTAAGAAGGAACTGCGCAAGCTCTACTGGCAAGAGGGGGCGCGGCAGATCGGGTGAGTTTTTTCGCCAGGCGTTCTCCGGCGAATGCCGGAGCCCAGAAGTCAGAGTGCACTGCATGCGCCCTGGTTTCCCGCGTTCGCCGGATAACGGAACACAGTCAAAGTCAGGAGCCAAACACATGACCACCACCCGCCAATGGTTGATCGCAGGCCGCCCGCGTGGCCGTCCTGTCGAGGATAATGATTTCGAGCTGGCGACGATCGATCTGCCCGCCCCCGGCGCGGGTCAGATGCTGCTCAAGACGCATTATCTGGGCTTCGATCCGGCGCAAAAGGGCTGGATGGAGAACATCGCCGATTATGTCGCACCGACCGAGATTGGCGAGGTGATGCGCGGATCGGGGATATCCGAGGTGATCGAATCGAACGACGGCAAATTCCCTGTCGGCACGATGGTGATCGGATCGACCGGCTGGACCGAATATCATCTTTCCAACGGTGACGGACTTGTGCCTTGCGACCCGGCGCTGCCGCCCACCGCGATGATGTCGGTGCTCGGCACCACCGGGCTCACCGCGTATTGCGGGCTGTTCAAGATCGGCAAGCCCGTCGCGGGTGATACGGTGCTGGTCTCCGGTGCTGCGGGCGCAACCGGATCGGTGGTTGGGCAGCTGGCGAAGATCGCGGGTTGCCGCGTCGTCGGTATCGCAGGCAGGCCGGACAAATGCGCATGGCTGGTCGAGGAGGCCGGATACGATGCTGCGATCGATTATAAAGCGGGCGGGCTGAAGGCGGCGATCAAGGCGCATTGCCCGGGCGGCGTCGATGTAATCTTCGACAATGTCGGCGGCGCAATCCTTGATGATATGCTGGCCCATATCGCGACAAACGCGCGCGTGGTGATTTGCGGCGGGATCAGCCGTTATGAAACGGGCCAGATGCCAGCAGGCCCGCAGAACTATTTCAACCTCATCTTCCGGCGGGCGACAATGACCGGCTTTATCGTGCTCGATTGGGCGGCGGAGTTCCCGGCGATCCGCAAGCGGCTGGCGGGCTTCGTGCACGACGGGCGGCTGACCTATCGCGAAGATATCCAGCACGGTTTTGAACATGCACCGCAAACGATGCAACGGCTGTTTTCCGGTGCCAATCGTGGCAAGCAGATGCTAAAGCTTGACTGAATGCACGGCTCTATATGGCTGGATGGCTTGACTGGTATCACGCCTCCTGTGCGCCGGCAGGAAGCGGGGCTTCACCCAGTTCACCCTCCATCGCTGCCACGCTGGTGGCCACCGCCAGATCGCCGGTGACATTGATCACCGTGCGCCACATGTCGAGAATGCGATCAAACGGCAGCAGGAAGCCGATCACCAGAGCGGTTTGCCCGGGGGTAATGCCGATGACATCAAGCACCGCAGCCATCAGGAACAACGATGCCGAGGGCACCGACGCGGTTCCGATCGAGACCAGCACCGTGGTGAGCGCGATGGTGGCATAGTCGCCAAAGCTGAGGGGCACCCCGAAAATCTGCGCGGCAAACACCGCCACAGCCGCCACATACAAGGCTGTGCCGTCCATGTTGATTGTTGCGCCAAGTGGGATCACCGAAGACGCGACCGCAGGGCGGATGTGCATGCCCTCTTCGGCGGCGGTCAGCGTGGCGGGCAGGGTCGCTGCACTTGAGCTGGTCGAAAAGGCGAGCAATTGCGGTGCGCGCGCTGCGGAGAAAAAGGCCAGCGGGGATCGGCCCGCGAACAACCGCACCATCCCGCCATGGACCACGATCATATGCGCCGCGCCGCCAAGATAGATCACCAGCACCAGGGAAAAGACGGTGACAAACGCCGAGACGCCTTCGCTCCCCATTACCGCTGCAACCAATGCAAACACGCCGATTGGCGCGATCTCCATCACGATATGCGTGACCTTGAGCATCGCTGCCGAACCAGCGGCGAACAGGCGGGTCAGCGGCCTTGCGGTCTCGCCTGCCATGAGCAGCCCGGCGCCCAGCAGCACACCGAAGAAGATGATCGCGAGGATATCGCCCGAGGCAAACGCAGCGAAAACATTCTCGGGCACGATCGCCATCAACCGTTCGCCAAGCGGCATCGGTGCAGCGATCGGCTCGCCTGAGCTGACGGCATCAAGCGTGACGCCGCGCCCGGGCTGCAGGATCAGCGCGCCTGCCAGCCCGAACAGGATCGCCACAAAGGTCGTGGCCATATACAGGACCATTGCTTTGAGCCCGATCGCGCCCAGTTTTGCCGGTGCCGCCATCGCAGCGACCCCCGAGACCAGGGTTACGAACACCAGCGGTACGATCAGCATGCGGATCAGGCGGATGAACAGATCGCCGATCCATTGCAGTTGCGCGGCTGCAGGACCCATCAGCCAGCCGGTCAATGCCCCGAGCACAAGCGCGGCCAGAATCCGTTGCCACAGGGGAATACCGAACCAGAGCGCCGCAAAGTTTTTCATGCGCAGCACCAATGCACGGACTGGTCCGATGGTTCAACCCGTGCCTGGCCCAAGGGGGGCGCGGATCAGCTTTGCGCTGTCCACGGCAAACCGCCACGTCCATCACCGATCGTTCGCTCGGCCATTTACCGGACGCACGCCGCTCTGTATGACCACGTCTGGAAGGCGGCAGACATGACGTCTCATGGAGGTTTGGGGCATGGAACCGCGCGATATTACCCACAATCGGCCAGCAACACGTCGGATGGAGGAGGCGCAGCGCATCGAGTTTCGGTCCTCGACCTTTGCCTGGCTGTTCCAGTCGGGCACCGGCTGGATCATCCTGGCGGTTGCTGCAGCGATCATCGCGGGCGGCAGTTACGCGGGCTATTGGTGGCAGACAGTGCTGGCTGTCGCTGTGCTGCTCGGCGGCTACATCGGCTGGAACCATATCGAAAACCGTACCAGCCTGTTCTGGCTGGACGGCGAGCGGCTGTTCATGCGACGCGGCATTCTGATGCGCAGCGAAGAAGAGGTCGAGCTTTACCGGATCAAGGACGTGAAGGTGTCATTTTCGATCATCCAGCAGCTGTTCAACGCCGGGACCGTTCAGATCACGTCATCGGATGCGAGCGGCACGTTGAAGGCGGTTGCGCCATCGGGACGCACGCTGATCATTGTCACCCATGTGCGCGATGCGCGCGCGATCCGCGCAGAAATCCGCGATCGGGTGGAGGCCATCCGCCAGAAGCGCGGCGTGCGCGAATTCGATATCGGCTAACCTAGGAGCAACACCAAGCCATGACATTGAGACATTTCGCGCTGGCGCTGAGCGCCGCAGCGATTGCCATCGCGACGCCGGCCGTTGCCAAGCTGACATCGCAAGAGACGCGCATGGTGGCGGCGGTCAACAAGGGGCAAGACCGCTGGGTCAATGTGCTGGAAGCGATCACACTGCAGAACAGCGGCACGCGCAATCTTGAGGGCGTGAAAAGGGTCGCCGACATGGTGACGCCCGAATTCGAAAAGCTGGGCTTTGCGGTCGAGTGGGTAGACCAGAGCGCGGCCAAGCGCGCCGGACACATCATCGCCACCCGCACCGGCAGGCCGGGCAGCACCAAGATGCTGCTGATCGGCCATCTCGATACCGTGTTCGAGCCGGACTCGCCGTTCCAGGGAGTCAAGCGGCTGAGCGATACGGTGATGGAAGGCCCGGGGATCGAAGACAACAAGGGCGGGGTGATCGTGATGCTCGCAGCGCTGGAGGCAATGCAGGCGGCTGGCACGCTCAGCGCCGCGACGATCACCATCGTGCTTACCGGCGACGAAGAGGATGTCGGCGAACCGATTGACGTGGCGCGCGCCGATCTGGTCAAATGGGGCCAATGGGCCGATGTCGCGCTCGATTTCGAAGGGCTGAGCCGTCAAGACGGCAAAGACATGGGGGCGATCGCGCGGCGTTCGTCGAACAGCTGGCAAATCAGCGCGACCGGCAAGGAGGGGCATAGCTCGGGCATTTTCTCGGCCAGCGCCGGGCATGGCGCGATCTACGAGCTGTCGCGGATCATCACCCGTTTTCATGCCGAACTGCCCGAAGACAAGCTGACCTTCAACGTCGGGCTAATCGCTGGCGGCGCGGTGGCAGAGCTTGATGCAGACCTGGTGCGCGCGCAGGCCACCGGCAAAACCAACATCATCCCGGCGACCGCCGTAGCGCGCGGCGATTTTCGTACCCTGAGCGACGAGCAGACCGAACGCGTCAAGGCGAAGATGCAAGCGATTGTCGCCGATCATCTGCCCGGCACCGGGGCTGAGATCCTGTTTGAGCAAGGCTATCCGCCAATGGCGCCGACCGAGGGGAACCGCGCCCTGCTGCGACGGCTGAATGCGATCAACGCCGATCTGGGGCTGGAGGCGATGGCCGAACTCGATCCGCTGAAACGCGGTGCGGGCGATATCTCGTTCGTCGCACGTTATGTTGACGGGCTGGTTGGCATGGGGCCGGCGGGCGAAGGTGCGCATGCGCCGGGTGAAACCATCGATCTGCCGAGCATCACGCGTCAGGCCAAGCGCGCTGCGATATTGATGAGCAGGCTGGCGATGGAGAAGCGATAAAAAAGCTGTGGTGAGAACCGACGACCCCGGATGCTAGCAGGCATCGAAAGGTAGGCGCCCCCGGCCCTCGCACAGCCAATAGCGACCATTTGTGTCAAATTGTGTGCGCCAATTCACAGCGCGTTCACTTTTACCGCGCGATAGGCGAAGCGTTCTTTTTCAGCGATGAAGCGTTGGGGTATCCGATGAACAAGCAGCGCAGCCCCGGCTTCAAACTTGGCATGACGGTGTTGATCGGGGCGCTGCTCGCGATCCCGCTGTTCATGGTCTATGCGCTCGTCTGGGACCGGCAGAGCCAGTCAGAAACCGCGCGCGCCAGCGTGGCGGAGGGCTGGGGCGGGCCGCAGATGCTGGCCGGGCCAGTGATGGTCATTCCCTATCGCCAGCAGTCGGTCGAGACGGTCACCGAAAATGGCCGTGCAACATCGCGCGCGGTGACGGTTGAGCGCGAGCTGTATCTGGCGCCGGTGCTGAACAAGGCTGCTGTCGCTGTGTCGCCCGAGCGGCGGGTCAAGTCGATCTACGAAACCGTGGTGTATGAAGCGCGCGTCAAGGGCGATGCCCGCTTTGCGCTTCCTGCCGATCTCGCACGGTTCGGGGTGAAGCCCGAAGAGTTGCTGCTGGATCGCGCTGAAATCCGCATCGGCATATCGGATGCGCGCGGGCTGCTCGCTGACAACGGCATCGCGATGGCGGGCAAGGCGCTGCCTTTGCGCCCTGGCAAAGGGCTTGGTGCCACCAACGGATCAGGCTTTTTCGCCTTTGCTGACTGGTCGGGTGGCATCGGAGCGCCGCTGGATGTCGCCTATCGCTTCGGGGTACGGGGCAACGGCCAGTTGACCCTGATCCCCGATGCCGAGGCGACCGAATGGACAATCACCTCAAAATGGCCGCACCCCAGCTTTGGCGGCCAGTTTCTGCCCAATGCGCGCAACGTAACCGACAGCGGTTTTTCTGCGCGCTATGCGATCAGCAATCTGGCGCTGGGCCGCGCGGTCGTGCAACTGCCGCAGGCGGGCGACATGGCATCGCGCGAGGTATCGCAGGGCGCGCAGATTGACCTGATCGAGCCGGTCAATCTCTACAGCCAGGTCGACCGCGCGATCAAATACGGCTTCCTGTTCATCGGCTTTACCTTCCTCGCCTTCCTGATGTTCGACATCATCGCCGGGGCGCGCGTCGCGGCGGCGGAATATCTGCTCACCGGGGCGGGTCTCATCCTGTTCTTCGTGCTGCTGCTGGCCTTTGCCGAGATCATCGGCTTCACACTGGCTTACCTCGCCGCATCGGGCGCGATCATCGGGCTGATCTCGACCTATAGCGCCGCCGTGCTGGGCAGCCGACAGCGCGCGGGGTTCATCGCGGGGTTGCTGCTCGGGCTCTATGCGCTGCTTTATGTGCTGCTCAACCTTGAGGCCTATTCGCTGATTATCGGATCGGTGCTGCTGTTCGTGGCGCTGGCGGCGGTGATGTATGTCACGCGCGCGGTCGATTGGTCGGGCATCGGCAAGCGGGAGGGTGACGCGGCTGGCGAGACCACGCCTTAGCGCGCGCCGGCTGGCCTATTTACGCAAAGCCTCGACGCAGGCCACCCGGTCGACCGACTGGCCGTCGCTGCGCCGTGCGTCAATGTAGGTCACGATCTGCGTGCTGCCTGCGCCTTCCGGATAGAGATAGGCATCGAGAATGCAGCCGGTGCCGACGAACTGCAGCTTGCGGCCATCGAATTCCCGCACGTCGAGCCTCGGCGCGCCAAATAGCTGCTCCAGGTCACGCGCCGATTTGCCGATCACCGCCTCAAGCCCCTTGGTCGCCATCGTCGTGCTGCGCGCAGGCACAGGGCGCGTGGGCGAAGTGACGTTCTGCGGCGCGGCGCATGCCGCGAGCGCCCGTGTCATCGCGGAGGCTGCAAGTACGCGCGTCATGCGGCGGGTTGCGCGGCGCGGGACTGATGGAACAGATGAGTGGCCATAGCGGCGGCTATAATCGGCGCGAGCAGATTGACCAAGGGCACAAGCAGCAAAAGATTGGCGACCAGCCCAAGCACGAAACGGTTGGGCCGGGAAAGCAGCGCTCCGGCTGCGCCCGGGTGCCGCGCGGCGACCATCTCTGACAGGTCGCGCCCCACCAGCACGGCGTTGAGCGCCAGAAACAGCATCGGCGCGCCGACCCCGGTGAACAGCAGCACCACCGCCACCGGCAGCGCGATGATATTATAGGCCAGCGCGCGGCCAAAGCTGCGCAGCGCCATCGCCACCGACGGGCCAAATGGCAGATCGGTCGTGCTTGCCGCTGCATCAGGATAATGCCGCCGTTCGACCGCGATGACGATGCGGTCAGCAAACAGCTGTACGATGGCGATGGCCACCACGCGCCACCAGAACCACATCATGATGATCGTTGCGACCACCGCCAGCGCGCCGCTCCACTGGTTGATCTGGGCACCAGAGCCAACCGTGCCCGTCCCCAATTCTGTCAGGCCCCACCACAGCAGCCACCCGGTTGCCGTGAAAACCAGCAGCGCGCACAATATGGTCCACAGCAGCGCCATCAGGATTGCCCGGTCGCCGAGCTGCCCCAGGCTTTTGAAGAATGCGCTGACCATGGCTTTGTCGTGTCGGCCAAAGCCGTGCGCCGGTCAATCGCCGATGGTGCTCGCAGCCAATAGTGCTTGAACCGGCGGGGCAAGGCCGATAGGCGGCGCCAAAGCGTTTCATGCAAACAGAAAGAGCCTGACCCGATGACCACTGCCCCCCGTTTTGACGTCCTCGCTATCGGCAACGCAATCGTTGACGTGATGGCCGCCGCCGATGATGCATTGCTTGCGCGCGAGGGGCTGCACAAGGGCGGCATGGCGCTGATCGATGCCGAGCGGGCAACCTCGCTCTATGCCGCGATGGGTCCGGCGCAGGAGATCAGTGGCGGCTCTGCGGCCAACACCTTGGCGGGCCTTGCGGGCCTCGGCTGCACTTGCGCCTTCGTCGGTCAGGTCGCCGATGATCAGTTGGGCGAAGTATTTGCGCATGATGTGCGCGCGATGGGCATCAGCTTTACGACTGCTGCGCGGCCAAGCGAACCGCCGACCGCGCGTTGCCTCATCCTCGTCACGCCCGATGGCCAGCGCACGATGAATACTTTTTTGGGTGCGTCGCAGTTTTTGCCGGCAAGCGCGCTCGATGCCAGCCTGATCCGGGATGCCGCGATCCTCTATCTCGAGGGCTATCTGTGGGACCCCGAAGAGCCGCGCGCAGCGATGCGCGCTGCAATTGACGCGGCGCGTTCTGCAGGGCGCAAGGTGGCATTCACGCTGTCCGATGCCTTCGTGATCGACCGGCATCGCAGCGATTTTCTTGACCTGATCGATCAGGGCCAGATCGACATCCTGTTCGCCAATGATGCCGAAATCCAGTCGTTGGCGCAGATCGACAGCTTTGAAGGTGCAGTGGCCGCGATTGCCGACAAGGTGCCGCTGCTGGTGGTCACGCGCAGCGCCGATGGCGCGATTGCGGTGCGCAATGGCGAGCGGTTCGAGGTCGCAGCAGAGCCGGTTGACAAGGTGGTCGACACCACCGGCGCGGGCGATCTGTTTGCCGCAGGGTTTCTCGCAGGGCAGACCCAGGGCAAGGACATCGAGACCAGCCTGCGCATGGGGGCGATTGCCGCTGCCGAGATCATCTCACATTTCGGCGCGCGGCCGACGGTCGACCTGAAGGCGCTTACCGCGCAGAAGCTGGGCTAGGCGCGCCCTTTCAGCGGCTCCAGCGGCGACGCTTTGCCGTCGCCGCCAGCCACAGCCCGAGGGCGACAGAGCCCGCGACCAGCGCCTGAAAGCCGATCACTTCGGCGGTGAGATAGCTGGTATCCAGAAACAGCCATGCGTTCTGGAGGACGAGCCCGATGGCCGAGAGCACGAACAAAAGTTGCGCAATATTGCGCCGCAGCAACAGCGCGATGCACGCCGCTGTGCCCGCGACGGTGGCCAGCACAAACCCGGCATAGGCATAATCAGGCCGGGCCGCATACAACGCCTGCTGCGTCTCGGGCATCTCGCTGATATCGCCAAAGCCGGTCGCCGGATCGAACATCAGCGCGATCAGCCCGATCACGTTCCACACGAGCAAGGTGATGCCGATCAGCCAGAACCAGCCGAGCGGGCGAGACATGATCATCATGACGGCAACCTTCCTGAGCGCGCGCATACCGCTCGATGCCGGGAAATTGGAGCGAATTTGAAGCGGTTGCAAGCGCTATGGATATTCGGATGTGCCGGATCAGCCCAAGTTTGAACCAGCAACCCGACGCTGATCGATAAATTCGATCAATCTGGACGGCTCAATTCATTTCACTTTGCGCACCCGGCTTCCTACATGCTGCAATGCAACACGATACCCCATCTGCACAAGGATTTTAATATGATTGAACGCACAGTGCCCAACGTATGCCTCAAGACGCGCGTGCGCGATGACAGCATCGAAGGCCCCAACCCGTTTCGCTGGCAGGACCAGCTGACCGGCGACCTGTTCGCGGGCAAACGCGTCATTGTCTTCTCACTGCCCGGCGCGTTCACGCCGACCTGCTCCAACGCGCAGGTTCCGGGTTTTGAATCGCTGTATGACGATTTCAAAGCCGCCGGTATTGACGAGATCTACTGCATTTCGGTCAATGATGCGTTTGTGATGCATCAGTGGGGCAAGACGCTTGGCGTCGAGAAGGTGAAGCTGCTGCCCGATGGCTCGGCCGATTTCACCCGCCGAATGGGCATGCTGATCCGCAAGGACCATGTCGGCTTTGGCGAGCGCAGCTGGCGCTATGCCATGGTCATCGACAACGGCGTCGTCACCGACTGGTTTGAAGAACCCGGCATCAACGATCAGGGTCTCGACAGCGATCCTTATGGCGAAACCGCGCCTGAAAAAATTCTGGAAACGATCAAGGTGCGCGAAGCCGCCTGATCCTTTCCTTCATTTCCCCCAGCGGGTCGCAAGCGGGGGCGCGGAGCATTGCTGCTTCGCGCCCCTTTGCGTATGCGTGAGCACATGCAAAGCCGCGCCCCGATCATCATGACCGCATTGATGGGCGCGGCCGATCAGGCATGGGCCGATGGCCTGCGCCGCGCGCATTATCCGCCCGATCGCAACCAGGTGGGTGCGCATATCACGCTGTTCCACCAGCTGCCCTGTCTGGCCGAAGCCGAGGCGATGGCGCGCGCGGCGCAGCTCGCGGCTGAATTTGCAGCGCCCGATGCGCAGTTGAGCGAGTTGATGAGCCTGGGCGGCGGGGTTGCGTTTCGCGTCCATGCGCCAAGGCTGCTCGTCATCCGCGCGCAGTTCGCCGATGCGATGCACGGCCTGCTGACCACGCAGGACCAGGGCACGCCGCGGTTGCATATCACTGTGCAGAACAAGGTGGAGCCAAAGGTCGCGCGCGCGTTGTTGGCCGAACTGTCTGCCGGGTTTCAACCGCGTCCGCTGGTCATCGCCGGGCTCGCGCTGCACCGTTATCTGGGCGGGCCGTGGCAGCCGCTTGGCACATGGCGG
>NZ_JBGTFM010000102.1:0-11213 GCF_041747255.1 Blastomonas sp.
CGCCGCCGGCGGCTTGTGGGGCGCGCGGGTGGGAGAGCGCCCGGCCTTCATGCCGCCGTCCCGGGCTTGATGATGGTCATTCCCGAAACTCCGTGCGCTCGATTTCCGTCGCGGCCCGGCTGAAGCCCGCATGGAAGTCAGGGTCCGACGGCTGGCCAAGAGTGACCCGCAGGGCTCCACGATCAGCGACGACAATCATCTCGCGCTATACATTTTCCCCCATGCGTTCACGGGCGGCGGCCCAGATTTCGGCGAGATTGGGATCGGTTCCGGTCGCGAACGACGCGGGCCGTACGTCAGCCTGGCCAACCATACGATAGCGGATGGCCGACGCGGACATCGTCTGCCCGAAGCGCGCGAACAGCACGATCTTGGCCTCCGCCGTACCCGCTGCGGCGACCAGACCGTCACGGATCCGCTCCAGGTCCGCGGCGGTCGGGACGGCGTCGGCAGGGTCGCGTACCGGCGGCGCCGGAGGTGTCGGAACACTCGTCGGCTCGATCGGCAGACCGGCAAAAACACGGGCGATCTCGGCATCGAAAAACCGATCAAAGGCGTCGTCCCCACGCCCCGGGCGGGGGGCCGACACGAACGGAGAAGCGGCCATCCTCAACCAGAAAGCTCATCGTCGTCCATCCGGTTCGCCCAGCCTGGCGGGATGATTCTTCCCAGGACTCAAGCGCTGCCTCAAACAATCTTGAATTGAGGTCGTCCGATATGCCGAGCTGCGACAGGGATGGCGCCCCGGGCGCATGCCAAAGCAGACGTGAGACCATAAAGCCGTCGTCGAGCTCGGCAATAAGGAGGATGCGGCCGCGCCGCTGAGGCGCGGCTTCGAGCAGGAGGTTGCCGATCCGCTCGACATCTTCCCGTGGGATCGACTCGTCCGACGACGCTTGCATGGCGTGAGCCCCGGTTACGGCCAACAGGACTGCTACCAAGCACAGCAAGTACCGCATTGCTATTCCGCCGCGTGCGCGACCGCGGCGTTCGCCGCCTCGATCTCCGCGGCCTTGGCTTCGACCAGCCTGACGATGTGATCGACCATGTCGGCGTCCTGGACGTGGTGATCTGTGAGGCCCGAAAGATAGACCATATGCTTGCCGTTGCCGCCGCCGGTGAGGCCGATGTCGGTTTCGCGCGCCTCGCCGGGGCCGTTGACGACGCAGCCGAGCACCGAGAGCGACAGCGGCGTGTTGATGTGCTGCAGGCGTTCTTCGAGCTTCTGCACGGTGCGGATCACATCAAAGCCCTGCCGCGCGCAGCTTGGGCATGAAACGATGCGCACCCCGCGCGTGCGGATGCCGAGGGACTTCAAGATCTCATAGCCGACGCGCACCTCTTCCTCTGGCTCTGCCGAGAGCGAGACGCGGATGGTGTCGCCGATGCCTGCCCACAGCAGGTTGCCGATGCCGATGGCGCTTTTCACCGTGCCGCCGACAAAGCCGCCTGCCTCGGTAATCCCCAGATGCAGCGGGCAATCGACCGCCTCTGACAGCTGCTGATAGGCGGCAACCGCCAGGAATACGTCGCTCGCCTTTACCGCGACCTTGAATTCGTGGAAATCATGGTCCTGCAGCAGCTTGATATGGTCGAGCGCGCTTTCGACGAGCGCCTCGGGGCACGGTTCGCCGTATTTTTCGAGCAGGTCCTTTTCGAGGCTCCCGGCGTTCACCCCGATGCGGATCGCGCATCCGTTCGCCTTGGCGGCATTCACCACCTCGCGCACCCGCTCGGACGAGCCGATATTGCCGGGGTTGATGCGCAGGCACGCCGCGCCCGCATCGGCAGCTTCGAGCGCGCGCTTGTAGTGAAAATGGATGTCGGCGACGATCGGCACCCGGGCGGCGCGCACGATCTGCTTCATCGCCGCGGTCGATTCCTGATCGGGACACGACACGCGGATGATGTCGACGCCCGCCTCTTCGCAGCGGCGGATCTGGTCGATGGTCGCTTTGGGGTCCGATGTCAGCGTGTTTGTCATCGTCTGCACCGTCACCGGCGCGCCGCCACCCACCGGCACATTGCCAACCATAATCTGGCGGCATTTGCGCCGGTCGATATCGCGCCACGGGCGCAGATGCGGATTTTCAGCGGTCATATGGCATTGCTCTCCATGGCGATAGCCTGTCTATAGTGGCTGGCCACCGCTTTGGCGAGACTTGGCAGGGGAAAGAGGGGCGACAATGCGCAGAATGCCGAAATGGGCGATGTTGACGGCGATGGCTGCCGCCTGCGGGCTCGCCGCACCGTCCGCGAATGCGCAGCAGCGCACCGCAAACGAACAGTCCGCGCGTCAGCTGTACAGCGACATCATCGCCTTTCGCACCGCACGCGGCCATAAGCAGGTGCCCGCGATGGTCGCCTATCTGAAGGACGCATTCATCAAGGCGGGGTTTGCGGAATCTGACATTGCGATCACCGATTATGACAGCGAGGGCGAGGCGACCCAGGGTCTGATCGTGCGCTTTGCCGCGAAGGGCACGCCAAAGGCCGGCCCGATCGTGCTGTTGGGGCATATGGATGTGGTGGAAGCGCTGCCCGAGGACTGGGAACGGCCTCCCTTCACGCTGACCGAAGAGGAAGGCTATTTCTTCGGGCGCGGTGCCCTTGACAACAAATATGGCATCGCCAGCCTGTCGCACAATTTCATCCGGATGAAGCGCGAAGGCTGGACGCCCAGCCGAGACCTCTATCTCGTGTTTTCGGGCGATGAGGAAACCGGGATGATCACCACCCGCGCACAGGCGAAGCTGGTTGCCGAGACGATCAAGCCCGCTCTGGTGCTCAACGGCGATGCCGGTGGCATCCGGCTGACTGAGGATTTCAAGCCGATCATGTTCGGCGTGCAGGCAGCCGAAAAGACCTTTGCGACCTTCGAGCTGACCGTCTCCAACCCCGGCGGCCATTCGTCGCGGCCGCGCAAGGACAATGCGATCTATGAACTTGCGTCGGCCCTAAAGGCGATCGAGGCATACCGCTTCCCGGTGCGCGACAGTGCGATCACGCGCGGGTCGTTCGCTGAAATGGGCAAGATCACCCCCGGTCCGCTGGGCGAGGCAATGCTGGCGTTTTCGCGCAACCCGGCGGACGAGGGCGCGCGCGCGACGCTGCTCGCCGCGCCTGCGACTGCCAACCTGCTCTCGACCACCTGCATCGCGACGATGCTGAAGGGCGGCCATGCCGAAAACGCGCTGCCGCAATCGGCGACGGCGACAGTCAACTGCCGCATTTTCCCCGGAGAAGGCGGCGCTGCGGCAGCGCAAGCCACGCTGCAACAGGTGATCGCCAATGACAAGGTTGCCTTCAAGCTGATCACCGATGTGGTCGAAGCACCCGCATCGACCCTGACGCCCGAAGTACTTGCGGCGGTGAAGGCCGGCGTGCACCCGCGTTTTCCTGACCTCATCATCGCGCCCTATATGGAATCGGGCGGCACTGATGGCATGCATTATCGCGCGCTGGGCATGAACACCGTCGCGATCAGTGGCGCGGCGATGCGCGATTCAGACATGTTCGCGCATGGCCTCAACGAACGCATCCGGGTCGAAGACTTCTACAGCGGTCTGGACCACTGGTACCGCATATTAAGGCATCTCGCCGATTGACCGGCGGGTCTAGAAACGGGGCGTCAGCGGCGTGTCGAGCAGACGCGTCATGCACATGCTGAATGGGTCTTCGGTATAATCGCCAAATGGCGGGCATTCGCGAAAGCCGTGCTTTTCATACAGCGTCTGCGCCGCCTGGAACGGTGCTGGGCGACCCGTCTCGAGGCTGAGCCGCGTGTAGCCGCGCAGCCTTGCCTCACCAATCAGGTGCAGCAGCATCGCCTCCCCAACTCCGCGTCGCAGGAATTCCGGAGCGGTGCGCATCGATTTGAGCTCGCCGTGATGCGCATTGATCTGCTTGAGCGCGCCGCAGCCGGCCAGCGCGTCGCCCTGCCAGATGGTCCAGAAAGTGACATCCGCTTCGCGCAGCCGCGCAATCGGCAGCGAATGCACGCTGCACGGCGGCGAATGGCGCATCATCTCGGCGCGGTGATAAGCGAGCAACGCGGCAACCTCGGCCCCGCTCAAATCGTCTTCGACAATCACAAATCCTGTCATCTTGGCATCCGCGCGGCTGGTAATTGAATTCAGAATATCGCATTGCGGCGCATCGTAAAGTCCTTCCACCCGTTAAATCCGAAGGAGTCACCGCGTGCGTCTTTTCCTGTTGCTTGGAGCCCTCACCATGTCGCTAGCCCA
Source organism: Blastomonas sp. (assembly GCF_041747255.1). GTDB lineage: Bacteria > Pseudomonadota > Alphaproteobacteria > Sphingomonadales > Sphingomonadaceae > Blastomonas. Next base: position 4,248 of record NZ_JBGTFM010000102.1, read on the forward strand.
CCCTGCCGCCGCCACCGAATCCACCGACGCACCCAGCTGGTCGCTGGTCATCCATGGCGGCGCAGGCGTCATCGAACGGTCGCGGATCACCCCGGAAACCGATGCGGCGGTGCGCACCGCGCTCGATGCCGCGCTCGATGCTGGCTCGGCGGTGCTCAAATCGGGTGGCAGCGCGCTGGACGCGGTGCAGGCGGCCATCGTCATTCTGGAGGACGACCCCAATTTCAACGCCGGGCGCGGCGCGGTGTTTACCTATGAGGGCAGCAACGAACTCGATGCCGCAGTGATGGACGGCAAGGACCGCAACGCCGGTGCGATTGCCCGCGTCCACTATACCAAAAACCCCATCCTGCTCGCGCGCAAGGTGATGGAGGACAGCCCGCACGTGATGCTATCGGGCGAAGGCGCGGACCGATTTTCGGTCGAATCGGGGCTGGAGCAGGTCGATCAGGCGTATTTCGGCACGGCAGAGCGCAGGCGCCAGCTTGAGGAGCTGAAGGCCAACAAGGTCAGCTGGTTCGATGTCGACCTGAAATATGGCACCGTCGGCGCGGTGGCGCGCGACACCAGCGGCAACGTCGCAGCGGGCACTTCGACCGGAGGCCTCACCGGCAAGCGCTATGGCCGCATCGGCGATTCGCCGCTGATCGGTGCGGGCACCTATGCCGACAACCGCTCGTGTGCAATCTCCGCCACCGGTGCGGGTGAGTATTTCATCCGGGTCGGCGTGGCGCATGAAATCTGCGCGCGCATCCGCCTGAAAGCCGCAGCGCGCACCGAGTTTCTGGCGCAGGAAGCCGAGCGCGGCGGCAGCAAGCCCGATGCCGCGATGCTCGCCCAACTGACCGCACAGGCGCTGAGCGCGGCGGAAGTGCAGCAAATCGCCGACGCGGTGATCGCCGAAATGGGCGCTCTGGGCGGATCGGGCGGGATCATCTACCTCACCCCCTGGGGCCACCAGGGCTACAGCTTCGACACCCCCGGCATGTATCGCGCCATGGCGAACAGCGATGGCGGCAATCGGGTCGCGGTCTATGGGGATGAGGAGTGAGGTGAGCTTCTGGGGTTGCACACCAGCACCCCACTGGAAAATCAGCCAAACCTCCCCATCTTTCCCCAAACACCGCAAAGGTCATTCCATGCACAAAACTATCGCTCTCTCGCTCGCTGCCCTCACCCTGACCGCTGGCATTGCTGCTGCAACCCACGCAGACCCGGCGATCGCCGCCAGCCCGGCGAAGCTTGGCGTCGGCAGCAAGGCGCCGATGTTCACCACCACCGGGGCGCGCGCGGGCAAGGCGTTCAGCCTCAATCTGGCGAGCACGCTTAAGAAAGGGCCGGTGGTTTTGTATTTCTTCCCCAAGGCGTTCACCAGCGGCTGCACCGCCGAAGCGCATGAGTTCGCCACCCGGATGGACGAGTTCAAGAAAGCCGGCGCAACCGTCATTGGCCTGTCCGCCGATGGCATCGAGGAGCTGAAAAAGTTCTCGACCGAGGCGTGTCAGAGCAAGTTTGCTGTCGCGCGCGCCACGCCGCAGATGATCAACGCTTATGGCGTCGGCCTGCCATCCAATGCTGCGATGACCGGACGCACCAGCATGGTCATCGCCCCCAATGGCCGCATCACCTTCATCCACAACGACATGGATTATCGCGATCATGTCAAGCTGACGTTGGGCGCGGTGCAATCGATGGCCAAGCGCACCAAGGGTTGACATAGCCCCCACAATTTTGCGGGTGACCGACGCTTTGCGGCTCGCTAGCCTGTCGCCATGAGCTGGCAGGATGACATTGACGAGCTGAACCGGCGGCGCGCGCTCGCTGAAAATATGGGCGGCGCCGAGAAGGTTGCGCGTCAGCACGCGCGCGGCAAGATGGATGCCCGTGCCCGCATCGCAGCGCTGCTCGACCCCGGATCGTTCCGCGAGATCGGCAAGATCGCAGGGCGTGGCAGCTATGATGCCAATGGTGATCTGGTCGACCTTGCTGCATCCAATTTTATCTTCGGACGCGGCGACATCGCAGGCCGCGCGGTGGTTGCCAGCGCCGACGATTTCACGGTGCGCGGCGGCGCTGCCGATGCCGCGCTGCACCGCAAGTTTGTGCAATGCGAGGCGATGGCGCACGAATTGCGGCTGCCGCTGATCCGCATGATCGACGGCACTGGCGGCGGCGGATCGGTTAAATCGCTGGAGACAATGGGCTATACCTATGTGCCGATGGTGCCGGGCTGGGAGCATATCGTCACCAACCTCGACACCGTGCCGGTGGTCGCGCTGGCTTTGGGGCCGACCGCGGGTCTGGGCGCGGCGCGCACTGTTGCCAGCCACTATTCGGTGATGGTCAAGGGCCTGTCACAGGTGTTTGCTGCAGGGCCAGCGGTCGCCGCCGCGATTGGCGAGACCATCGACAAGGAAGGGCTGGGCGGCACCGACATCCATTGCCGCAACGGCGTGGTCGATGACGAGGTGGCATCAGAGGCCGAGGCGTTCGCCGCCGCCCGGCGGTTCCTGTCGTACCTGCCCCAATCGGTGGGCAGCTTTGGCGCGCGCACGCTCTGCGATGATCCGGTGGACCGGCGCGAAGACGCGCTGCTCAGCGCCGTGCCCCGCAACCCGGCGGAGGTTTACGCGATGCGCCGCGTGCTCACCGGCGTGTTCGACGCTGGCAGCGTGTTTGAAATGGGTCGGCGCTGGGGCCGCGCGGTGATCACCGCATTTGCGCGGCTCGATGGCTGGCCGGTCGCGGTGCTGGCCAGCGACCCCAGCTATCTGGGCGGATCGTGGGAGGCGAAAACATCCGAGAAGGCCGAGCGCTTGGTCAAACTTGCCGACCAGTTTCGGCTGCCGATTGTTCATCTGGTCGACAATCCCGGCTTCATGATCGGCGCAGAGGCAGAACGCGCGGGCACGATCCGCTATGGCGTCAATGCGATGAATGCGATCTACCGCGCCACTGTGCCTCTGGCATCGGTGATCGTGCGGCGGGCCTATGGGATTGCTGGATCGGCGATGTCGAATGCCGAGCGGTTTCAGTATCGCTTTGCCTGGCCGAGCGGTGATTGGGGATCTTTGCCAATCGAGGGCGGCATTGAGGTCGCGTATAAATCTGAGCTTGAGGCGAGCGCCGATCCGGCGGCGCATCTGGCGGATATCCGGGCGCGGCTCAATAAGGTGCGCAGCCCGTTTCGCAGTGCAGAACATTTCATGGTCGAGGACATTATCGACCCGCGCGACACGCGGCCCTTGCTATGCGAGTTCGCGACGCTCGCATGGGCGCGGCTGGCAGCGTCGGGTTGATCGCCCTGACGCTGCCAGCCAGCACGTCAGCCGACGGTGGCGCCGCTCAATGACCCCAGAATGCCAAACACCTGCAGCAGCCAGATGATGACGCCGATGATGACAACAGCATTCAAAATGCTTTTGATCTTGCCGTCCATCGGGATGTAGTTGTTGATCAGCCACAGGCCGACACCGACCGCAACGAGCACGAAAATAAGGTTGAGAATAGGCATATCTGATCCTTCACGATTTCCTGTGCCCCCCAAACAGCTTTGAAATTGGCGACAGGGTGATCCAGATACGCGGTGGGTTGAAAAGGGTTGCGTAACTTGCCAGCGGTTAATGCGACTTGCGCAGGATCATAAAACGCCGTGCTTAATGCACTGCATACCAATTCTGATGATGAGTGCTTAGCAGCGCGGTGAAATGCTTGATGCGTGAAAAAGCGTGGAGAGAGCATTTTGTTGACCACGATCCTTGCCCCGGGGCTGGAACCAATGCTTGCGCCATCGCCTGCGTCCACAATGCCTTCAGCAAATCATCCGGCACAGGCGCCCGCAGACGGGCCGTATTCCGGGATCACGCTCGCGCTTTCCTGGCGATCCGACAGCAGCCGGGCGACTGAGGCGGGATCACGCGGCTTTATCGAGATGGCGGACGCGATTGCTGCGCGCAGCACGGCTGTCACACCGACTGCGGGCGCTGTGTCGGCCGCAAGCGATGCCGAAGCCGGGCTGATCGTTGCGCTGACGCGGGCTGAGATCGTCGCCCATGGCTCAATGGCGCTGCGCGCGCAGGCCGCACCAAGCGAAGACACGGTGTCACAGCTGCTCAACAGCTAGCTGTGCTTGTCCGCGCGCCGCTTGCCAAAGCGCATCCCGCGTTCCAGCCGCGCGCGCAACTGCGTGTAATAGGCCTCAAGAAACGGCTGGTCATCGCCATCGGGCGCGCTCCAGCCAATCTTGGTGGCGATTGTGGCGGCGACGGTTACCATCGCATCGGGCTTGGCGGTGCGCAGCACGCGCTCGAGCATCTGCAGCTCATATTCGCCATAGACCGCGAGCTCGGCATCGCTGAACCGGTAGCGATCTTCGGCGAGGTTAGATGCTCGATCGAGCATGGACGGGGTGGTCTTGCCATTCGCGACGACCTCCCCAAGCGCGGCACGCGGCGCCTCGACCACCCATGTGCCCGCGATCAGATCACCACAGCGCAGCCGGTCGCGGTTGAACAGCGGGAACAACAGGAACACGCCGACCCAGATCGTGCCCGCCCATGCGCCAAAATTGCCCAGCGTGCCCTGGATGCCGCCCGATGTCATGAACATCAGCGGCAAAAACATTTCGATATCGCGGATCAGATTGCGCGCAATCACCGCATCGGCGGTCAGCCGCCCGCCATCGCGCGAGGCGACGCGAATGCGCAGCGCGCGCTTGCCCCAGGTGGCGGCGCGGTCGCCCAGTTCGAAATACAAAAAATACGCGTTGCGCGCCAGAAACAGCCCGATGATGAACAGCACCACCAGGAAATTGGTGAACCCATCCGACACGCCGGGAAGCCCGGTGCGTCGATAGGCTTCCACCAGCAAGACGATGCTCAGCACAAAGCCGAGGAACAGGCCGAACAGCGCGGTCAGATCGATGAACAACGCCCCGATCCGCGCGCCGGCAGACGCCACCGCAACGTCGAGCGCGACGCCCTCGGGCGTCACCAGCACCCGTGCCAGCTTAGGGTCAACGCCGTGCGTGCGGCCAATTTCGCCTTTGCGCGCCATCAGGACCGCCGGGGCCTCAGCGCGAAAAAATACAGCAGCCACGCCGTCAGCACGCCATAGCCGATGGCATAGCGCAACGTGGTGGACTGGACCAACTGACGCGCAAAGCCCTCAAGCAGCCCGGCGCAGATCAGCATCACGATCACCCCGGCCATCACCTGCGCGGCGGTGCGCCCTGCGCCGCTGAGCGCTGCCATATGGCTGCGCGCCCCCGGAAAACCGAGCGCACGACCAACATGCAGCCCCGCCGCACCCGCGAGCAGGATCGCGAGCAGCTCGGTCGTGCCATGGATCGACAGCCACCCGACGAATTCGAGCGTCAGCCCGCGCGAGGCGAACACCCACAGCATCGCACCCAGGCTCGCCATGTTGTAGATCAGCAGCAGCACCGTCGGCACGCCCAGCGCAAAGCCCAGAGCAAAGGCGAGGATCGCGACCTGCGCATTGTTGCTGAACAGATACGCGGCGAACACCTCCAGCCCGTCTGACCGCGCCTCACCAAACAATGTGCTCTCAAGCGCCTCACGCGATGCGCCCGGCACACGCACATCGGCAAACTGGGTGGGCACCAGCCGGGAGAACCAGTCCTGATCGGCCGCGACCAGCGCATAGCCGACCAGCGCGCCGACCACCATGAATGCCAGCGCGATCAGCAGATCAACCCAGATCGCCCGCACCGCCCGGGAAAGCCCGCCGCCAAAGAAGCTGCGGCACCACGCGCCGAAGGTCGTGCGGGTGCCATAGACCAAGAAATAGGCGCGCAGCGTGAGTGATTCGAGATAGGCGATCAGCCCGGCATCGAGCGAGCTTTCGCGCGCAATCGACAGGCTAGACAGCAGATTGCGATACAGCACCGGCAGCGCAAGCACATCGTCGTCAGAAAGGCGCTGCACCCGGCCCTTTTCCATCGCGGTGATGATCGCCTCGATCCGCACCCAATCGCCCTCGCGCTCCAGCCGGAAGCGGTCCGAACGCAGCACGGCGGCGGCGACCGCCTGCTCGCCTGCGGATGCTGGCGCTGCGTTCACAGCTGCCCCCGCCGCTTGATCTTCAGATAGGCGTTCATCAGCCGGCTGCCGATTTCATCGTGCCGCCCCTCGATCACCTCGATGCCCAGATGCCGCAGCCGGGTGATCACCAGCCGCCGTTGCGCGAGCAACCCGGCCGCCGTGACGCTTTGCGCGACGTCATCGGCGCTGCCCGGCGGCTGGTCGATGATGCTGACCAGCTCCTCATCCTCCATCGCCACGAACAGCAGCAGATGCCGGTCGATCAGCCGCCCAACCGATTCGAGCATCAGCTCGGCGCTGGTCGGGTCAGTAAAATCGGTGAACACGACGATCAGCGAGCGGCGCTGCAGCTGCGCCGCCAGCGTCGAGAGCGCCAGCGTGTAATTGCTCTCCTCGAACCGGTAATCGATGTTCGCCGCTTCCGCCTGCAAACGGTGAAAATTGCGGCTGCCCGAGACGAACGGCGTTGCCCGCTCAGGCCGCGCGGCGAATGAGAACAGCCGCACCTGATCGCCCGCCTTCAGCGCGACATAGCTGGTCAGCAGCGCCGCCGAGACCGCGCGGTCGATGCGCGGCAGGCTAGCCACCGGCTCGCACATGTCAGAGCCTGAATCGAGCGCGAACACGATCTGGTTGTTGCGCTCGGTATCGTATTCGCGCGCCAGCAGCTTGGCATGGCGCGCCGAGCCCTTCCAGTCGATGGCGCGGCGGTCAAAGCCCGGTTGATATTCGACCAGCGCCTCAAACTCGCTGCCCTCACCGCGCAGCTGCCGCGCCAGAATGCCGAACAGGGCTTCGCGCAAAAACACCTGGAGCGCCGGCGCGCGCACCGCTGCAATATTGGGCATGATCGCGACCTCAACGTCGCAAGCGCTGGCCGCCTGCCGCCAGCCGAGCCCCA
>NZ_JBGTFM010000103.1:0-7434 GCF_041747255.1 Blastomonas sp.
TGGCTGTTCGGCGCGCTGCTGCTGATCAGCCTGGCGGTGCCGCTGGCCGAAATCGGCAAGAACATGATCGGCGCTGACATCGCCGAAGCGCGCGCGTTGCGAACTGCCCAGCGGCTGGTTCCCGAAGCGACGACAGCCACCCAGGCCGAGCAGCTGCTCGACCAGCGGCTGGCGGCACGCGGTGCTGGCAACAGCGTGGCCACGGTTCCACTCTCCGGGCTCTTGTCGGCATTGCAGCCAGTGGCCGGTGTGGTGCTGCGCGAGGTGGATTATCGCCCCGGCGGGCTGATTGCCGCGATGATCGCCGCGCCGCGCGTCGAGGATCTGAACGCGGTGCTGATTGCGTTGCAGAACAATGGCTATCGTATCACCGCCAGCCAACGCAGTGATGCCACCGGGCAAGCGGTCGCCGATATCACGGTGGTGGCACCATGAGCGAGGCGATGAAAAACTGGCTGCTTGCGCTGTCGCGGCGCGAGCAGGTGCTGGTCGGCATTGCTGCCGTGCTGGCGCTCGCGGTGCTGGGCTATTTCGCGGTCTATCGCCCGCTTTACATGCTGGCGACCGATGCCAAGCGCTCATTTTATGAGGCGACGATGCTCGCCGGACGGATCGAGGCCAAGACGCGGGCGCTGTCATTGCCCGCTCAGCGCCGCCCGGCAGAGGCAATCGCCGCATTGAATCTGCTGCTGGCGAGCGAGGCTGGCGAACGCGGCTTTACGCTCGACCGCAACGATCCTTCGGGCAATGCGCGTGCCGACATCGCCATCGCATCGGCGCGCTCAACCGCCTTTCTGGGTTGGCTGGCAGATCTCGAGCGGCGCGGCGTGGTTCCCGAAACGCTGACCATCCGGCGCATGGACAATGGCATGGTGTCGGTCTCGGCGCGCCTTGCCAAGCTCGGCTCATGACCCGCGACATGAAGCGCTTCGTGCTGATTGGGCTCACGCTGTTAGCTTTGATGGCGCTGATGCTGCCAATGCGGATTGTGTTCGACTGGTCCGGCCTCGGCAAGCGCGGCATCAGCGCGCGCAGCGTTGATGGCAGCATCTGGTCGGGTACGATCCGCGATCTATACTTTGGCAAGCTGGCGCTGGGCGATATGGACGCGCAGATTTCTCCCGGCGGATTGCTGCGCGGTGATCTGGCACTATCAATGGCGCGTGCATCGGATGCCGCGGGACAGCCGCCCCTGGCCTTTGACATCGCGCGCAGCGGTAACGGGGTCAGCATGCGCGACGCCACTGGCGATGTGCCTGCGGGGGACCTGTTTGCACCGCTGCCGGTGCGCAGCATCACGCTCGACGCGGTCAATGCGACCATCGCCGATGACCGCTGCGCATCGGCATCGGGGGTGGTGCGCATCAATATCGAACAAAGCCTGTTCGGTGTCAGCCTGCAGCGCGGCCTGACCGGCACGATCCGCTGCGATGGCGGCGATCTGCTGGTGCCGCTAAAGGGCCAGTCAGGCATGGAGGTGCTCGACATCCGGATCGGCGGCGATGGCCGCTATACGGCAGACTTCAGGCTGGGCGGGCTCGCCCCGGGGCTTGGTTCGGCGCTCGGCGCGCTTGGCTTTCAGCAGCAGGGCGACGCGATGGCGATCCGCATCAACGGTCGGTTCTGAGACATAAAACACAGGAGAGCGCGCCATGGCGATGACCCCGAACACCCCGGTGCTGATCGGCGTGGGGCAAAAGGTTGACCATTGGGATGGTCGCGACATCGCTGCTGCCCCCTGCCCGCAAAGCCTGATGCAGCAGGCCACTATGGCGGCGCTGGCCGACACCGGTGCGAGCAAAACCGTGCGCGCCGCCATCGATACCGTGGTCGTGGTGCGGCACTTTGCCGACAGCGCGCCCGGGATGGGGCCCGAAGGCACCGGCCGCTGCGACAAGCCACCTTTGGGGCTGGCCAGACGGCTTGGTCTCACGCCCCGGCGCGCCGTCTATTCCATTGTTGGCGGCCAGAGTCCGCAGGCGCTCGTCAACGAATTCGCTGCCGCCATTCATGCAGGCGACGCAAGCTGTGTGCTGCTGTCAGGCGCCGAAGCCATCGCCGCCGCCAAGACCGCCGCGCGCGCCGGGCTGGCGCTCGACTGGAATGAGACCATCGACGGCGAGATGGAGGATCGCGGGCTCGGCCCGATGCTGCTCGACCGGCATGAGTTGCAGAACGGCGTCGGCGCGCCGATCCTCACCTATCCGCTGATGGAGCACGCGCTGCGCGCACGGCTGGGCCGCAGCCGCGCCGAGCATATCGCAGAGATGTCTGCGCTATGGGCGGGCTTCAGCCAGGTTGCCGCCGCCAACCCCTATGCCCAGTTCCCCACCGCGATGGAAGCGGCGTATCTCGCGGCGCCTTCGCCCAGCAACTATCCGGTCGCCGATCCCTATCTCAAATGGCATGTCGCGCAGGATGCGGTGAACCAGGGGGCGGCGCTGATCATGACCAGCGTGGGCCAGGCCGAGGCCATGGGTGTGCCCCGCGCGCAATGGCTGTTCCTGCATGGCAGCGGCGAGGCGACCGACAAACCGGTGACTTTGCGCCCTGACCTGTCGCGCTCGCGCGCGATCGATCTGGCGCTGGCGGGTGCGCTGGAGAGCGCAGGCAAGCGCGCCGCCGATATCGCGCATTTTGACATTTACAGCTGTTTTCCGGTCGCGGTGCTGCTCGCCGCTGAATCGCTCGGGATCGACTGGCGCAGCACACCGCTGACGCAGACCGGCGGCCTGCCGTTTTCGGGCGGCGCGGGGAACAATTATTCGATGCACGGCATCGCCGCGATGGCGCAGACGCTGCGCGCCAATCCGGGCAGCTTCGGGTTGGTGCTCGCCAATGGTGGCTTTTTATCAAAAGAGGCAGTCGGCATCTACAGCACCGCGCCAGTGGCAGACTGGCAGCCGGTCGATCACGCGCCAATGCAGGCGGCGCTTGATGCCGAGGCTCCGGCGGTGCGGCTGAGCGAAAACTGCACTGGCACGATTGAAACCTACACCGTCGGCTATGCCAAAGGCACGCCCGCGCGCGGTGTCGTGATCGCGAGCACCGCCAACGGCCGCGTGGTGGCGCGCCCGGCTGCCGATGGCAAGGATGCGGCGCTCGCCTCACTGATCGATCCGGCGCGCGACCCCATTGGCCGCCGCGTCACGATCACCCATGCCGATTGTGTCAACAGCTTCACCGTCGATGCATGAGCCGCGCAGACCGCGCAGATAATTTATCGATGTCTATGATCGGGTAGCCTTGCTTCATTTTAAGTGTTTTCATCACGGCATTTCTTTGCATAATTGTGCACATGCAGCATTTTCCAGCAAAGCCGCAGCAATCAGGCGTTTGGAAAATTCGTGGCAGTGCCCTGCTGTCCGCGTTGTTGGCGCTGCCAGTGGGCGGGGCATGGATTATCGCGTCCGGGGCCTATGTCGAGTTCCCGATTGTTTGGTCGATCGCCTATGGCATTGGGCTGGTCGCGCTGTTTTTATTGGTGCACGGCCTTTATGCCTATCGCCGGGGGGCACGAACCGCGCGCTACATGCAAGTGCCGTCGGGCCGCGCATTTGTTTATGCAACAATCGCAACCGCCTTGTTGCTCGGCTGTGCGGTGCTGTCGTTGCTGGCATCCGGCCCCAGCGATGCAACCGACGCGCCAACCGATCACGACCGTTACGCGCTGCCGGTGCTCGCCATCCTGCTGTTTCCGGTGGTTGAGGAATTTGCGTTTCGCGGCTGGTTTCAGGGGAACATGGAACGGGTTGTTGGCCCTGAAATCGCGTTGCTGCTTGCTGCCATCGCGTTTGCAGCCGTGCATGCCTCTGGCAACCCCACGCAGCATTTCATCAGCGGACTGGTCTATGGCGCGGCCTTTTTATTAAGCCGGAATATCTGGCTGCCGATTTTCATGCACGCGCTCTATAATTTTGGCGTCGTGCTGCTCGACACATCAAGCGCCGCGATCGAATGGGCTGAGACCATCAGGAATGCACCGCCAGCCTGGATCGAGCCCGTCAGTGGCACGGCTCAGGCAGCCATCGCGCTGGTGATCGTGGGTTTGCTGGTGCAGCTCAGGCGAACCCAAAGCGGGCAAACCGCTGACTGATCAAAACATAAGCGCCCTCCCCAGCGCCAGCTCCACCGCGAACACCAGGAAGGTCAAAATCAATCCGACGACGAACAGCCGATAGGCATAGCCCAGAAAGCGATATTTCTTGTGCTGCAGCACCAAGCCGTTCTGGTGGATGTCGCGCGACATCGCGCGGTACATACTCTCCTCATCGCGCAGCATCGCAACCATCTGGTCTGCGAAATCCTGCTCGTCCATGTGCGAAAAGGTGCCGAAAAACAGCAGATTGGGGTTGGCTGGCGCTTTGCCGCCGCCAATCGACGGCAACACTGCGAACACCGCCATCAAGGCCGCGAGAAATGAGAATGTCGCCAGGACGGTCAGCGGCAGGGAAAACGTTCCCGCCGTGGTTTGCCCTACCGCCAGCGTGAACACGACGAACGTCGCCCCCATCAAAATATTGGCTTTCTGGTCGGCCATCTGGCTGAGCTGCAATGTCATGATTTCGGTCGTGCGGATCATATGCACGGCATTAACGGCGAATCCAGGATCGACCTGCGATGGCGTATCTGCTGATTGATCGTCCCCCATGTGGGTGATCATGACACGCACGCAAGCACCGGGCAATCCGCTGAGTGCAATCACGTACATTCGCGCAGATTTTTCCGCCCGGCTCCACCGCGCTTGACAAGCGGCACCGCAATGGCTGTTGAGCGTTCGTCAAAATGCCGCGATTGTGCCGCAATCACCGGCCAGAAGGCGCAGACAAGCCAATGAAAGACCATCCATGACTGACCGCACCGCCACCTATGACCGCATCGCCGCGCAGATCGCGCCGTTCAACAAAAAGGACGCAGCGCTGAGCGATGCCACCACCTTTGCCGGCGATCTTGAGTGGGACAGCCTGACGGTGATGGACTTCGTCGCCGCCATCGAGGACGAGTTCGATATCATTATCACCATGAACATGCAGGCCGAGATTGAAACCGTCGGCCAGCTGGTCGATGCGGTCGAAAAGCTGACTGACTGACCCATCCTTCGCCTTTCCAGCCCAGAGATTGCCTGACATGACCGACCTGTTTTCCAAATTTGACGCGCTGATCGAAGAGCGCGAGGCCTTGCTCTCCACCGGGGTGCGCGATCCGTATTCGCTGGTGATGGAATCGGTCAAATCGCCCACCGTCGCGATGTGCAACGGCAAGGAGACGATCCTGCTGGGCACCTATAATTATATGGGCATGACCTTCGATCCCGATGTGATCGATGCAGGCAAGGCGGCGCTGGAAAACTTCGGATCGGGCACCACCGGCAGCCGCGTGCTCAACGGCACCTATGCCGGACACCGCGACTGCGAGGAAGCGCTGAAGGAATTTTACGGGATGGACCACGCGATGGTCTTTTCCACCGGCTATCAGGCCAATCTCGGCATCATCTCGACGATGGCGGGCAAGGAGGATTACATCATCCTCGATATCGACAGCCATGCCTCGATCTACGATGGCTGCGCGCTCGGCAACGCCCAGATCGTCGCCTTCCGGCACAATGATGTCGAGGCGCTGGAAAAGCGGCTGAAGCGGCTGCCGCCCGAAGCAGGCAAGCTGGTGGTGCTGGAAGGCGTCTATTCGATGCTGGGCGATGTCGCGCCGTTGAAAGAGATGGTCGCGGTGTGCAAGGCAGCCGGCGCGATGGTTTTGGTCGATGAAGCGCATTCGATGGGCTTTATCGGCGAGAACGGGCGCGGTGTCTCCGAAGCGACCGGCGTGATCGACGATGTCGATTTCATCATCGGCACATTCAGCAAGTCGGTCGGCACGGTCGGTGGCTTCTGCGTCTCCAACCATCCCAAGTTCGAGGTGCTGCGCCTCGTCTGCCGCCCTTATGTCTTCACCGCCAGCCTGCCGCCCAGCGTCGTCGCCACCGCCGCGACCAGCATCCGCAAGCTGATGCATGCCGGCAACAAGCGCGCGCACCTTTGGGAAAACTCCAAGCGGCTGCACCAGGGCCTGCGCGATCTTGGTTTTTCGCTGGGCACTCCGCAAGCGCAGAGCGGCATCATCGCGGTGATCATGACCGATATGCTCAAAGGCGCGCAGATGTGGCAGGCGCTGCTCGAGCGCGGGCTTTACGTCAACCTCGCGCGCCCGCCCGCCACGCCCGCAGGCATGACGCTGCTGCGCTGCTCATTGTGTGCCGAACATTCCGCCGAACAGGTGACGCAGATCCTCGGTATTTTCGAGGCAGCGGGCAAGGATGTCGGGGTGATTTGAGTGGATAAATTCCTCCCCGAGCTTATCTCGGGGAGGCGGCAGCGCGCAGCGCTGACGGAGGGCAATTACGCGAACGTTAGCGCACTACCCTTCCACCATTTGCTGACGCAAATGGTCCCCCTCCCCGAGGCAAGCTCGGGGAGGATTTAAACTATGGCCTACTGCAACGTCACCTGCGGATCATCGCTGTCGCGCCGCCCGAAAAACTGCATCAGCTGCACCAGCAGATCGGCGCGCGTTGTCAGGCCCTCGGCTTCCAGCAGCGCCTGTTTGGCCGCCGCATCAAACGGCGCGATCTGCGCGATGCCGTTGACCAACGACCGGTCGTCAAGCCGCGCGACCGATTCCCAGTCGACGCTATATCCCTGCGCATTGGCAAAGCGCTGCGATTCGCGCTCCAGACTGGCGCGCTCGACGCTTGACAGCACCTGCTGGTCATCGCTCTCGTGTAGCATTTCGGCCTCGATCTGGCGAAACGGGGTGGTGACATCCAGCTCGCGCAACACGCGGAACCGGGCAAAACCTTCCAGCACCAGATTGTAGCGGCCATCATCCAGCGCCTCGACATCGATGATGCGGCCGACGCAGCCCATGTCGAACAAAGGTGGCGGCTCGCCCGCCCCGCGCGGCTGGATCATGCCGATCTGCCGGTCGCGCGCCATTGCATCGCTGACCAGCGCGCGATAGCGCGGCTCAAAGATATGCAGCGGCACCTGCAGGCCGGGGAACAGGATCACGCCGGTCAGCGGAAACACCGATATGCGCTGGGCAACGATGGCAGACTTGTCGCTCATCCGAACAGCGCCGCCGAAAGCTTGCGCCGGGTCGCCGAGACCCACGGGTCTTCAAGCCCAACCGCCTCGAAAATCTGCAGCAGCTTGGCGCGCGCCGCGCCCTCGTTCCAGTCCTTGTCCGCGCGCACGACCGTCAGCAACTGCTCCGCGGCCTCGTCACGCTCGCCAGCGGCAAACAGCGCGCTCGCCAGCTCCAGCCGCTTGGTATGGTCGTCAGGCGCTGCCTCCAGCGCGGCACGCAGACCGCTGATCTCACCGTCATCGGCCTTTTGCGCGACCAGCGCCAGCGCGGTTCTTGCCCGGTCCAGCAGTG
>NZ_JBGTFM010000104.1:0-1826 GCF_041747255.1 Blastomonas sp.
GCGGTCTTCAAGGCTGTGAAAGCTGACCACCGCCAACCGCCCACCCGGCGCGAGCATCGCCTCTGCCGCGAGCAGGCCATCGCGCAGTTCGTCGAGCTCGCCGTTCACATGGATACGGATCGCCTGAAAGGTGCGGGTTGCCGGGTCCTTGGGTGCGCCGGGGCGATAGCCGATGGCCTTGCGCACCACTGCGGCAAGCTGCAGCGTGCGCTCCAATGGCCGGGCGGCGACAATGGCGCGCGCAATCCGCCGCGACTGGCGCTCCTCGCCGTAGATATAAAGCACATCGGCGATGTCGGCTTCATCGGCGGTGTTGACGAAATCTGCAGCGCTTAAGCCAGTCTGCCCCATGCGCATGTCGAGCGGACCATCGGACTGAAACGAAAAGCCGCGTTCGGCCTGATCGAGCTGCATCGATGATACGCCGATGTCGAACACCACGCCATCGACCTGATCGACGCCCGCCGCCGCCAACACCGCCGCCATGTCTGAAAAGCGCGCCGCGTGGAAAACGAACCGCCCCTCGCTCGCTTCCGCCAATTCTTGTGCGGCTGCGAGCGCATCAGGGTCGCGATCAATCCCGTGCACACACGCGCCCGCCGCCAGCATCGCACGGCTGTAACCGCCCGCGCCAAAGGTCGCATCAACATGCACTTTGCCTTGCGCAATCGCCAGCCCGCCAAGCACCTCGGCCAGCAGCACCGGCACGTGCGGCGCGTCGGTTGTCATGACAGGAACAGCAGGGCGGGCCATCAGCGCTTGGCCCCCAGTTCGTCCATCAGAAACTGGGCGTTATACTGCTGCGTCGAGAGCTGCGGATCGTCGAGCCCCAGCAGGTGCTCGACCCCCCAGACGCTGAAATCACTACCGTTGCCCGCGAAGAATACCTGCTTTTCGATTTTCGCAAGCGCGACCAGCATCCTGGGCAGGATCAACCGGCCGCTGCCGTCAAAGGTGACGGGGAAGGTGCTGGTAAAGCGAGGGCCGCCGACTACTTCGGTGCGGAAATTCTCGCCGTTTTCAAACGCGGTCAACTCGCGGCGCTGCATGTGTTCGACCAGCGCGTTGACCCTCTCGGTGCCGCTGCCCTGCAGGCACTGCGCTTCAGCATTGAAGCTGAACATGACGACGCTGTCGCCCTTGCTGCCATAGATGATGGGGTTGCGAAAGCTGGCCGGAATGGCCATCCGGCCCTTGGGGTCGATGGAGGTCAGGGCTGAGCCGAAAAAGCCGCTGATCTGCGCCACTGCCTTGCCTGACCCTCTTCATGATCCGGGTCCATAATGATGGACCATTGGATCGAGGCGAGCAGTCGCCTTGCGTCCCCGCACGAAAGACAAAGCTTCCGCCAGCCCGCAAAGCGTGATGCTGCGGGCCTAATGGGCACGACAATTGAACTGAACCCCGATTGGCCTTATGCATAGCAGGGGACAGTTGGGGATGCTAGGGGTTTTTTGGGTATTTAGTCCCACTTGTTGGGGATACGCTAACCCGTGTCTGCACCCGTTACTGTTGGATCGCGGTGTGCCGGCAGTTGCAGACTTGTATGCAACCCGCGTGAATCCAACAGTTTAATCGTCATCGCGCAATCAGCATCAGCATTTCGCCAGCCCCAGCAAATCAAAACCGCCAAACTCCGCTGCGCGGCATGGTAAACCACCGTCGGTCATCGCATATCCTCAAGCAGTTCGCGCACCAGTCCGGCGATGAACCGGCGGTTTTGGGTCGCTCCTGCAGCCTCAGGTGCGATCAGATCGGGATCGAGCAGGTCGGCATCGGCGACGAGGATCGCCCGCCCTGCCCCCGGCGTGCAGCGTGCCATTTGC
>NZ_JBGTFM010000105.1:0-4002 GCF_041747255.1 Blastomonas sp.
TGGTCACCCCGGGCATGGCTGGTGCATTGCTTCGTGGCCAGCCACAGCTGCCGCGCGCCTATATGACCGCCTTCGGGTCACCCATCTACGCGGCGAACCTGTGTCATTTCGCGCGTAGCGAAGGCGATGCGGCGATCCGCCTGCGGTTTGACCGCGCAATGGAGCAGCTGATCGCGCTACTGCTCGGCGACACAGGGGACGCCATCAACCGATGGCTGCCCCCCGACGATCACCCGTAATCAGGCCGCAACCGCGCGCCGCGCCAGCTCGCACTGCGACCAGATGTCGCTCAGCGCGTGGATCAGCTTGTCGATGTCGCCATCGCTGTGCACCGGCGAGGGCGTGATGCGCAGCCGCTCAGTGCCCTTGGGCACGGTCGGATAGTTGATCGGCTGCACATAGATGCCGTGGTTGTCCATCAGCCAATCGCTGATCCGCTTGCACTTGTGCGGATCGCCAACCATCACCGGAATGATGTGGCTGGGGTTGTCAAGATGGGTGATGCCCATCAGGTCGAGCCGGCGGCGCACCTTGTTGACGCGATCCTGGTGGCGCGCGCGCTCCATCTGGCTGGCCTTGAGGTGGCGGATGCTGGCGGTGGCACCGGCGGCGAGCGCGGGCGGCAGCGCAGTGGTGAAAATGAAGCCGCTGGCGAAACTGCGCACGAAATCGCACAGCGCCGTGGACGCGGCGATATAGCCGCCCATCACGCCAAACGCCTTGCCCAAAGTGCCCTCAATCACCGTGATCCGGTCCATCAGGCCTTCGCGCTCGGCAATGCCACCGCCGCGCGGACCATAGAGGCCGACCGCGTGGACTTCATCGATATAGCTCATCGCGCCGTGCTTTTCGCACACGTCGAGGATCTCGGCGATGGGGGCGATATCGCCATCCATCGAATAGACGCTTTCGAATGCCACCAGCTTGGGGCGGCCCGGTTCGATCCCGGCGAGCAGCCGATCGAGGTCTTCAGGATCGTTGTGCTTGAACTTCAGGCATTCGGCGCGGCTGTGGCGGATGCCTTCGATCATCGAGGCATGGTTGCCCGCGTCGGACAGCACCACGCAGTTGGGCAGCTTGGCCGCCAGCGTGCCGAGCGCAGCCCAATTCGAGACATAGCCCGAAGTAAACAGCAGCGCAGCTTCCTTGCCATGCAGATCGGCCAGCTCTTTTTCGAGCAGCACATGATGATGGTTGGTTCCCGAAATATTGCGTGTGCCACCTGCGCCCGCGCCGCATTGGTCGAGCGTTTCGTGCATTGCGTTCAACACATCGGGATGCTGGCCCATGCCCAGATAATCGTTCGAGCACCACACGGTAACTTCCTCGGTTTCTTCGCCGACATAGCGCGTTGCATGCGGGAAACGACCGCGATGGCGTTCCAGTTCGGCAAAGATGCGGTAACGCCCTTCGTCGCGGATCGTATCGATCTCACTCTGGAAAAAGCCCTCATAATCCATAACCACTCTCCCTCTTCTTATCCTTGTTGGCGGGCAGGAAGTGCCCAGCGCCATAGCGCGCCGTCGCGAAACGGTAGTGCGAGAAACACGTGTTCGAGCGCGCCGAGCGCCGCCAGACCAAAGACCAGACTGGTGCTGACCGCCGCAAAACTGTCAGCCGGCGCTGCAAGTGCCAGGCTGCCAAGCCAGACCGAAAGCGCTACCATGGCAAGGAGGGTCAACGCCAGCGCGCCGTGCAGGCGGCGCGGGCCGAAATAGCTTTTGAGGTAAACCAGATGCGCGGGCATGATCTCGTCGCTCATGTTGGGCACACCGACATACAGGTTGAGCTTGGCCGATAGGCGCAGCGCAAACAGTAGCCCAAAGATGATCGTGCCGGTGAGGTTCGCTGTATTCCAGGTGAGCGAGACCAGGATGACCAACACGGCAGCAATCGCCAGCTCGTGATAGATCAATGTCGCCGCCGCATCGGTAAAGCGACGTAATCCACGCGCCTGCGGGTCGCTTTCGGCGCGGCGCGGACCGGTGATGATGCCGGTAAGGAAGGTAAGCTCCAGCCAGCCCCAGATCACCAAAGCCGCGAAAAAGCCGACATAAGCCGATGCGACGGTCGGATAGTGCGCAGAAACGACAATCACCGACAGGCTGATCCCGGCGGCAAAGCCTGCCCAGGATATGCTGCGTACAAAGGTCGCCTTGCTGCGGTTAGCGAGCCACGCGACCGCACCTGTGCTGGTAAACCAAGCAACCAGCACCACGACAAGCGGCAGGATATGTCCGTAAAGGCTCATGTGCGCGCGCTCACCAGGCCGGTTGCAGACGGATGGTGGCGGGCAGCGCGTTGCTCTTTCCGGGCATGAAATACATGCGCGCAAAGGCCGTGCCTGCACCAATCATGCCACCTCCGCGCTCAAAAAAGCCGCCGATTCCGCCGCGCGCCTTGCCTGCTGCGATCCGGTCCGATGCCAGCCGCAGCTTTTCAAACAAAGCGCGCATCTTGGGATTGTCGGTGTCGATCTCGACCGGGAAAACCTGACGGCTGATCGCGGTGGTGATGTCGAACACGCGGAAATCATATTCGGTGGGGTCGACTCCCAAAGCGGCGTGGAACACCGGGCGGCTGTGGTCGCGCACATACATCGTCGCATAGACCGACAGGATGAAGAACTTGATCCAGTAGACGTTCAATCCCTTGAGCAGCTTGGGGTCGGCATGCATCAGCATCGCAAACGCCTCGCCATGGCGGAACTCGTCGTTGCACCATTGTTCGAACCAGTTGAAAATCGGGTGAAAGCGGTTTTCCGGGTGCCGCGCCAGATGCCGGTAGATCGCGATGTAACGCGCATAGCCGATCTTTTCAGACAGATAGACCGCATACCAGATGAACTTGGGCTTGAAGAATGTGTATTTCTTGGTCTTCGTGAGGAAGCTCAAGTCAATCCCGATCCCGGCGTCCTTCAGCACCTCGTTGATGAAGCCTGCGTGGCGGCTTTCATCGCGCGCCAGTAGCTTGAACAGCCGCTTGACGTCGGGATTCTTGGTCCGCCGCGCGATCTCGGCATAAAGGATGCAGCCGGAGAATTCGGAGGTCAGCGAGCTCACCAGAAAATCGATGAATTCACGGCGGAGTTCCGGCTCGAGATTGTCGATGATGCCATCGAACGATTCTGAGCGGCGGAAATGGCGCTTGTTGGGGTCGCCCTCCATGTCAGCCATCAGCTGGTCCCATTCGCGGCGCACCAGCGATACATCGATCGCATTCAGCGCCTCGAAATCGGTGGTGTAAAAGCGTGGAGACAGCACCGTGTCCTGCGTCGCCAGCACCATCGTATCGGGCTTGTCGGGCGCATCGGCCATCGGGGCCGGCTTGATCTTGGTCTGCATGTTCATGCCTTGCAACTCCACGTCATTCTCATCTCATTATGCGGCTCGAGCGCTCACCACCTGTTGGTGGTGAAGCTGACCTCATATAGTTCTTTGAGCTCACCCATCGCGGTCAGCTTCGTCCATGCGCGCATTAATGCACCTGCTGGCTGCACCGTTGCCATGCGCTCGATCAAAATACTCTCGCCAAAACCAACAATAATCGGCGCGCCGTGCACACGCACCTTGTCACCGGGTTGGATCGCGACATCGCCTTCAAGCTCGACATGCGCATGAAAATGCGCGTCGGACTGCTCCACCGCAATGCGGCAGGGCGTATCGAAGGCAGGTGCGCGAAACAGGCCCATTACTTGAGCAGCTCTTCAAACGTTTCGCGGTTGGTTGGTCCGAAGGCGCCGAGTTCCACGATACGATTGGTTGCTGTGTCGGTGAGCGAGAGCGACCCGTCGCTCCAGCGGTTGAGCTCGAACGGTGCCTCTGCACCAATGCCGCGCGAATAGCGGTCGCGCGCCAAGCCGCGCAGCACGCCGCGCACAAAGCCGCTGCCCAGTTCGCCAAAGACGTGCACCGTCTCGCCGCTGGTGGCATCAGTGACCTGCACGGTGCCGCCTGCACCATCGCCGAAGCGCAGCAGCCGCGTGTCGAGCGCGGTCGCCGA
>NZ_JBGTFM010000106.1:0-5202 GCF_041747255.1 Blastomonas sp.
GGATCCGCGCCGAGCAGGATCGCGGTGCGCGCGCCCTTGCTGCCATCCTTGGCCATCGCCTCAAGCCGCGCGGTGCGCGCCGACACGATCGCAAGTTCAGACATCGCAAAGATGCCGTTGAGGATGATCAACGCCAAAATGATGACGACGTCGAACCAGGGAAAGGGTTGGATAGGGTCCATCGGGCCTTGGGCTACAGAAGCCCCGAGCTATATCGGCATTCCCGCGCGAGTCACGCGTTTTTGCGGGCGACCCGGCGGTCGGTCGCCTGGTGGCAAGGCCGTCGCAAGTGCTTCATCTGCAACCAATCATGGAAAGCAGACATAACTTTTGGTTCGGGAACCGTTCATGCGCCGGATCGAATAGAGCGTTGAGACGTTGTGTGGCTTAGCCGAGACCAACCGAAATCAGAATTGAGGATAATTTCATGATCAACAAACCCATTCGCTTCGCCGCCCTGGCAACGCTTTCCAGCCTCGCACTCGCCGCTTGCGTGACCGACCCCGAGACCGGCCAACAGCGCATCAACCGCGCCGCCATCGGCGGCATCGGCGGCGCGCTCGGTGGCTATCTGCTGGGTGACATCGTTGGCGGCCGCCGTGACCGCACCGAAAAGATTGTCGGTGCAGGCATCGGTGCAGTCGCGGGCGCAGGGATTGGCTATTATCTTGAACAGCAGGAGCGCGATCTGCGCCGCAAGACCGCTGGTTCGGGCATCGATGTATCGCGCGACGGCGACAGCCTGGTGCTCAACATGCCGTCACAGGTGACCTTCGATGTCGACAGCGCCAACGTCAATCCGCAATTCCGCACGACGCTCGACGAAGTTGCAGGCACTCTGGTGCAGTATGAAAGCAGCTTCATCGACATTTATGGCCACACCGATTCAACCGGTAGCGATGCCTACAACCAAACGTTGTCAGAGCGCCGCGCCTCGTCGGTCTCCAACTATCTGGCCGGTCGCGGTGTGCAACCTGCGCGTCTGGCCACGCGCGGCTTTGGTGAATCGCAGCCGATTGCATCGAACACGACCGAAGAAGGCCGCGCACAGAACCGGCGCGTTGAAATCCGCATCGTGCCCGTCACACAGGAAGACGTGCGCGGCTAAACCGCCCGCTGCCTGGAAATCATCGTCCTGCTGGCCGCAAGCCGGTTAGCGGACGATGATTTCCACCCGGCGGTTGCCACCGTTTTCGGTTTCATCGGGAGTGGGAAAGCGCAGATCGGTCTCGCCGCGCCCGGTCGTGGTGATCACATCGGGCGGAAAGTTGAGCTCGACAAGCCGCGCCTTGATCTGCTCGGCCCGGCGTTCTGACAGGGCCTGGTTGGCGGCTGCGCTGCCGGTCGTGTCAGTGTGACCGACGATCTCCATTTCTGCACCCGGGCGCGCGGCCAGATGCACCCTCAATGCCTCGATCATCCCTTCCGACCCCGGCGCCAGCGCGGTCGTGTTGGGGATAAAATACATCGTGAAGCGGGCAGGCGGCGGCGGCATCAGTTCCAGCAGGCCGCGCTCGTCCGCAGTCAGGCTCGCCGGATCGATATTTTTGCCGCGAGGGCTGCATCCGCGCAGCTTGGTGCGGCTATAGGCCCCGCCGATGGTCGCTTCGCCCGCGCAAGACTGGTCGAGTACGGCGAGCTGCCCCTGGGCGCCCCCATCCTCATCATCAAGCAGCAGCAAGGACGGTCCGGCGCAGCCGCCGAGTATGACCGCCAGGATCAGCGCCCCCGCGCTCCCAGCCCTCATTGCGGCACATCAATGATAAACCGGGTGCCACGTACCCCGAGCAAAGATGTCGGCGTGCGCACCTTCATCGCATCTCGCCTGGATTTGGCGATTTCGCCCGACACGACACCTAAAGAGCCACGTTCGACACGGGTTTCGAACGCCCCGCTGCGCGTGGTCCGGTCATAATCGAACCGGTCGACTGCGATCCGGCTGTTGGGGCCAACGGCAAAGCGGGTGTTGTCAGCAAAGGTGATTGCGATCTGGCCGCCCTTGCCGGTCACCAGCACATCGCCCGGCAACAGGCTGGTGCCCACCGCCGGATTGACCCGAACCCCCTTGCGTTCAATCGCGGCAGTCCCTGTGCTTTTCTTGACCCGTCCGATATCGGCCAGCGCGGGCTGCGCGAGCAGCGCACCCAGTGTAATTGCAAAAAGCAGCTTGGTTTTCATCTTAACCACTCCCCTGACAGGTATCGCCATGGCATAACCCTGCGCATGGCCTCACGCAATTTCATTCCGCTGTCCTGCCCGCTCGGCCAAAACGGTCCCGAATCGGTACATCAGGCGGTGAACACAGCGCATTTGTTCAGCCAGCGCAATGACCTGGCCGCATCCGTCGCCGCACGGCTCGCGATATTGATCGAAGAGGCGGTGACAAATATCTACGAGCACGGCGCGGCAGGCGCGGATATGTCCGGCGATCTCAGCCTTTCGGGCGATGACCAAACCATCGATATCGTCATCAGCGACTCGGGCACCGCGTTCGATCCGCGCAGCAGCGGCGAGATCGATCTGCCCAACATGGAGCGCGGCGGCGGGGTTGGTCTCGCCATGATCCGCGCCTGGGCCGAGATTGTCGATTATCGCCGCGATCAGGGCATGAACTGCCTGTCGCTGCGCATGTCAGTGTGACCTGATCATTCCCATACGGCTTCGGGCGGCAGGCTCATCAGGATCGCGTCGATGTTGCCGCCGGTTTTTAACCCAAACAACGTCCCCCGGTCATGGATCAGGTTGAACTCCGCATAGCGCCCGCGCCACACGAGCTGCTCGTGCTTTTCTTGAGCGTTGAACGCCTGATCCATGCGCTTGCGCACCAGCGCCGGGAAGATATCCAGAAAGGCACGGCCGACATCTTGTGTGAAAGCGAAATTGGCGTCGAATGCGGCATCGTCCGGGCATTCGAGATGATCGTAAAAAATGCCGCCAACGCCGCGGTGCACGCCGCGATGCGGGATGTAGAAATAGTCGTCGGCCCATTTCTTGAACTTCGCATGATAGGCAGGATCATGCGCATCGCACGCTGCCTGCATCCGGGCGTGAAAGGCGTCCGTATCTTCGGCATAAGGCAGCGGCGGGTTGAGATCGGCTCCCCCGCCGAACCATGCCTTGGTGGTAACAAGGAAACGGGTGTTCATATGCACCGCGGGCACGTGCGGATTGGACATATGCGCGACCAGGCTTATTCCGGTGGCGAAGAAACGCGGGTCTTCCGCAGCGCCGTTGATCGATTTGGCGAACTCCTCGCTGAACCGGCCTTCGACAGTAGAGACGTTGACGCCCGCCTTCTCGAACACCTTGCCCTTGATCAGTCCGCGAACGCCGCCGCCGCCATGCGAGCCGTCGGCTTCGGTGCGGTCCCATGCGGCATAGTCGAAGGCAGCGTCGCTGCCCGCTTCGCGCTCAATCGCGGTAAACTCGGCGCAAATCGCGTCGCGCAGGCTCTCGAACCAGCCACGCGCGGCAGTTGTCTTGTCACTCCAGTCGGTCATCAGGCTCCCCGATATTCATGTCTTGTCAAAGCGTGTTTGCCGCAGCGCCTCGCCAAGCGCAATCCCGGTTGCCACCGATACGTTGAGCGAACGATAGCCCGGCGCCATCGGAATCGTGACCGCCAGATCGCAAGCGTCACGCACGTGTTGCGGCACCCCGGCGCTTTCCGACCCCATCAGCAGAATGTCGCCAGTGGCAAAGCGGGTCTGATAGATCGTCTGGCGGCTGTGCGCGGTGACCAGCACCAGCCGCGCGCCGAGCGATTGGCGAAAGGCGTTGAAATCCACCCAGCCCGCATGGCGCTGCAGATCAGCGCGCGGACCGTAATCCATCGCGGCGCGCTTCAGACGGCGGTCATCGAATGCGAAGCCGCACGGTTCTATGAGGTCCACCGGCACCGCCATGCAGGCGGCGAGCCGCAGGATCGTACCGACATTGCCGGCGATATCGGGCTGGTAAAGGGCGATACGCATCGCGGCTCATTATCCGATCCGGCGCGCAAGTCACCCCGCACACGCACAGGCAACGTGATGTTTTGTCACCGCCAACGGCATAATCGTGCTGTAATGCGCCATTTTCCCTGTTGGCAAGACGCCGAATTTGCGTCTATCAGGCCTGAAAAGCTGCGGACGGGTCGGGGGCAATGCCGTGCCATGCCGCTTTTCATATCTTACATAGCCGTTTTTTCAAAAGCTTGAGGGTCAGGTTAACGTCATGGCAGAACAAGTTACCTTGGATCAGGATAAAGATACCGGCACCGAATCCGATGGTGTCCGCCGCCGCGACTTTATCCATATCGCGGCCGTCAGCTTTGCCGGCATCGGCGGCGCGACCGTGCTGTTCCCGCTGGTCACCCAGATGGCGCCAAGCAAGGACGTGCTCGCGCTGTCGTCGACCGAGGTCGACGTCTCTGCTGTGGCGCCTGGCCAGACCATCAAGACCGTGTGGCGCAAGCAGCCGGTGTTCATTCGCAACCTGACCCCCGCCGAAGTGACCGATGCTGAAAAGGTTTCCGTCTCGGGTCTGCGCGATCCGCAATCGCTGCAGGATCGCACGGTTGAAGGCAAGCCCAACTGGCTGGTGACGCTGGGCGTGTGCACCCATCTGGGCTGCGTGCCGCTGGGCGCGGCGCAGGGCGAGGTGAAGGGCGAATATGGCGGCTATTTCTGCCCCTGCCACGGTTCACATTACGATACCGCAGGACGCATTCGCAAAGGCCCGGCACCGACCAACCTGGAAGTGCCCGAGTTTTCATTCCTGTCAGACACAGTCATCAAGATCGGTTGAGGAGCAACGCACATGAGTTTTTCCTGGGCAAAGCAGTACGAGCCGAAGTCGGATTTCACCAAATGGCTGGATGACCGCCTTCCGCTCCCGCGTCTGGTCTATGGCGCGGTGGGTGCTGGTTATCCGGTGCCGCGCAACCTGAATTATTTCTGGAACTTTGGCGTGCTCGCCGGTTTTGCGCTGATGCTGCAGATCGTCACCGGCATCGTGCTGGCGATGCATTATGCACCGAACGCGATGGTCGCCTTCGATTCGACCGAACACATCATGCGCAACGTCAACTGGGGCTGGCTGATGCGCTATGCCCATGCCAACGGCGCGAGTTTCTTCTTCATCGTGGTCTACATCCACATCTTCCGCGGCCTGTATTTCAGCTCTTACAAGGCACCGCGCGAGATGATCTGGCTGCTCGGC
>NZ_JBGTFM010000107.1:0-22441 GCF_041747255.1 Blastomonas sp.
CGCTCAAACTATCCGCACATTCATGACCATCGCGCACGACGAATCCATTCTTATTGTCGATTTTGGCAGCCAGGTGACCCAGCTGATCGCGCGGCGGGTGCGCGAGGCTGGGGTGTATAGCGAAATCGCGCCATTTAATGCTGCTGAAGCCGCATTCGAGCGCATGAAGCCAAGCGGCGTCATCCTGTCAGGCAGCCCTGCATCGGTGCCCGAAGCGGGCAGCCCGCGCACGCCCGATGTCATATTGCAATCAGAGTTGCCAATCCTTGGCATATGCTATGGCCAGCAGGTGTTGACTGAACAGCTTGGCGGGAGCGTGGAAGGCGGCGGCGACAAGGGCGGCGAATTTGGCCGCGCCTTCATTGAAATCACCGACCGCTGCCGGCTGTTTGACGGGCTGTGGAAAGAGGGCGAGGCGCATCAGGTCTGGATGAGCCATGGCGACAAGGTCACCGAGCTAGCCCCTGGTTTCCGCAGCGTCGCCTCATCGCCCGGCGCGCCCTTTGCCGTGATTGCCGATGACGAACGGCGCTTTTACGCGATGCAGTTCCACCCCGAGGTCGTCCACACCCCCGATGGCGGCAAGCTGATCGCCAACTTTGTCCGCCATGTCTGCGGTTGTCGCGGCGATTGGTCGATGGCAGAGTTCAAGGCCGCCAAGATCGCCGAAATCCGCGCACAGGTGGGCAGTGCGCGGGTCATCTGCGGCCTCTCCGGTGGGGTCGACAGTGCGGTTGCCGCCGTGCTGATCCACGAGGCGATTGGCGAGCAGCTGACCTGCGTGTTCGTCGATCACGGCCTGATGCGCAGCGCCGAGGCCGATCAGGTGGTCAGCCTGTTCAGGGGTCATTACAACATTCCCCTCGTCCATGTGCAGGCCGAGGCGCTGTTTCTGGGAGGGCTGGCGGGCGTCACCGATCCTGAGGCCAAACGCAAATTCATTGGCAAGACCTTTATCGAGGTGTTCGAATCCGAAGCGCGCAAGATCGGCGGGGCGGAATTTCTCGCACAAGGCACGCTGTATCCCGATGTCATCGAAAGCGTGTCATTTACCGGCGGTCCTTCGGTGACGATCAAGAGCCACCACAATGTCGGCGGTCTTCCCGAGCGCATGGACATGAAGCTGGTCGAGCCATTGCGCGAACTGTTCAAGGATGAGGTCCGCGCATTGGGCCGCGAGCTTGGCTTGCCGGACGTGTTCGTCGGTCGTCACCCGTTCCCTGGTCCCGGCCTTGCCATCCGCATCCCCGGCGAGGTGACCCGCGAACGCTGCGATATCCTGCGCAAGGCCGATGCGGTCTATCTTGACGAAATCCGCAATGCTGGCCTGTACGATGCGATCTGGCAGGCGTTCGCGGTGCTGCTTCCGGTCAAGACTGTTGGGGTGATGGGTGACGGGCGCACCTACGACAATGTCTGCGCCTTGCGCGCGGTGACTTCCACCGATGGCATGACGGCGGACATCTATCCTTTCGATGCCGCATTCCTCAGCCGCGTTGCGACGCGGATCATCAATGAGGTCAAGGGGATCAACCGCGTTGTCTATGACTATACGTCCAAGCCGCCGGGGACGATCGAGTGGGAATGACCCTGTCGGCTAGCCTTTGAGGGCAGGCCGA
Organism: Blastomonas sp.; assembly: GCF_041747255.1. Classification (GTDB taxonomy): domain Bacteria; phylum Pseudomonadota; class Alphaproteobacteria; order Sphingomonadales; family Sphingomonadaceae; genus Blastomonas. Next base: position 1,620 of record NZ_JBGTFM010000107.1, read on the forward strand.
GAATTATTGCGGGAACAGTTCGATGTGGGTTTCGGCGGTGCGACCGAAATAGGCCACACGGCGGCCGGGAAATGAGACAAGATAGCCCGCACAACCAGCAGCAGTGACGCGGTCGCAAAACTTCTGATAAGTGTATCCGGTATCGCCGGATTGCGCCCAGCGGACCAGCAATTCAATCTCGGCGCTGTCGAAACGCTCTGCGACCGGTTTGGCTGGCTGGGCCAGGGCAAGGTCAATGTTCTCACCGTTCGGAAGATAATACGTCTGGCTTTGGCGACGATAATCGACCGAATAACCTTCAAAGCCGGCATCAAGCAGTCTGCTGATGATCTCGGGAAAAGCCAGGCTTCCATCGTACGCGGCTAACAAACACGTTTTTGCAATGGCAATTTGGTTGGCGTCCATACCCAGTTCCTATCATCTTCTCAGGACTTAGCGCGTGCAGCGTCAGTCGACAGCGATGCCTCTCAGCCCATATGCCGCGACAAGCTGACTGAGCAGGGTCCGTTTTTTGGTCAGCGCAGCCTTTTGACGAACAACCCGCCACTGTCGCGGCGTTCGGTGACAAACTGCGGCGAGGCTTCGAACATGTCGAGCAGCCTGGCAAAGCCATGATTGCGCACATCGAAGCTTGACCGGTTGCCGGCCAGCTTTCCGACCTCACTGAGTGACGCGAAACCCCGCTCGTCGCGCTTGCTCGCCTGATAAGCATCGATCAACAGCCGGATCACATCCTCATCGATGCTCGCGCCGCCCGCAGCGGGTTTCGGGTCTGCTTTGGCTGGCGTTTTGGCTGCAGCAGCGCTCTCGGCCTTTTTCTCAGCCCCCTGCACCTTGATGAGCGCACCGACATCGATGAACCGCGTGCAGGCCTGCTTGAATGCCTCGGGCGTGCGATCACTGCCAAAGCCATAGACAGGCAGGCCGTCCTGCCGGATGCGTTGCGCCAGTGGCATGAAATCGCTGTCCGAACTCATGATGCCAAAGCCTTGGACGCGCCCGCGAAACAGCAGGTCCATCGCATCAATGGTCATCTTCATGTCGGTGGCGTTCTTGCCCTTGGTAAGATCGAACTGCTGTTGCGGTTCGATGCCGAATCGATGGACAATATCTGCCCATCCCTTGAGCGCGGGCTTGCGCCAGTTGGCATAGGCGCGGCGGATGTTGACGGTACCAAGCTCGGCGAGCACCGTCAGCACCGGATCGATGCCCGATGGGCTGGCGTTGTCCGCATCGATCAGCAGGGCGACATTGAGCGAAGGATCGTTGGTTGGCATCGCGCGACCATGGCGGTTACGGGGGTGCAAATCAATGACTTAAGGCACCATCCACTGGCCATACCAGCGTCCGTCAGCGTACCGCTCAAACAGAGCGCGGCGGTGGCCAGTGTGCGCCAGGAAAAGCCATTCGATCCGGTTGATGTCTGCCAGCAGCAACGCAAAATTGACGCGGCCCGGGGCAACTTCATCCTCATCATCCGGCACACGGCCCGCGATGTCAGCGGTGAGACCCGACACGGGCGCATCGCTAAGACTGCCCGGTGCAGGGTCAGCCAGATAGCAGCGGCGGGCAAACAGCGTCGCATTCTGCCACGCCTGGTCGGCCACCGGGCTGTCATACTCGATCCGCGCCGTGCCGGTCAGCCTGAACTGAAGCTTTGCGCCCGGATCATAACACAGCACCGATATCGGCGCTGCATCACCGATCTGCGCAACCTTGGCGGCGCGGGCATCGCTATGGAACCGTAGCCGGGCAGCTGCAGGATCGAAGGCGCGCAGCACCATGACGCGCAGGGCAGGGCTGCCATCGGCCGCGATGGTGCCGACCACGGGGGCATGCATCGCCGCCTTGCGATCTTGCGCAGCCCGCCCGAGCCGCCGCAAGATATCAGCGAGGATCGCCTCCAGATCATCCGGAATCGCAATCGTCATAGCAACAGACTGGGGTGAATGGAGTGCATTACACTTGCCTCTATCAGACGGTTCGCGTCGTCAACCGCCAATCACTTTTACCGGTGGAAGTGACGCCGGGGCTGCGCTAAAGCGCTGGACCATGAACGAGATTTCACCGATTGAAAGCCCCGATGTACGCCCCGCGCGCGTCCGCAAGCCCGACTGGATCCGCGTGCGCGCGCCGACCAGCAAGGGGTATAACGAAACCCGCAAACTGATGCGCGATCTGAACCTGAATACGGTGTGCGAAGAAGCGGCGTGCCCGAACATCGGTGAATGCTGGACCAAGAAACACGCAACGGTGATGATCCTTGGCGATGTGTGCACCCGCGCCTGCGCCTTCTGCAACGTCAAGACCGGCATGCCGCGCGCGGTTGACCTGAAGGAGCCGCAGCATGTTGCCGACGCTGCCGCGCAGATGGGCCTGCAGCACATCGTCATTACTTCGGTCGACCGCGATGACCTTGCCGATGGCGGCGCCAGCCAGTTTGTCAAGGTGATCAACGCGCTGCGTCAGACCACCCCGCATACCACGATCGAGATCCTCACGCCTGATTTCCGAAACAAGCACGAGGCGGCGGTGGAAGCGATCGTGGCGGCGCGTCCCGATGTGTATAATCACAATCTGGAAACTGTGCCCCGGCTTTATCCAACGATCCGCCCCGGAGCGCGATATTACGCGTCGCTGCGCCTGCTCGAGTTGGTGAAGCGGCTGGACCCGACAATCTTCACAAAGTCCGGCATCATGATGGGGCTGGGTGAAGAACGGCTTGAGGTGCACCAGGTGATGGACGACATGCGCTCTGCCGATGTCGATTTCCTGACCATGGGCCAATATTTGCAGCCCACGCCGCGCCACACCAAGGTGATCGATTTCGTGACGCCCAAGGCGTTCGATGCTTACGCTGCCATCGCCCGCGCCAAGGGCTTTTTGCAGGTCGCGTCCAGTCCACTGACCCGGTCCAGCTATCATGCGGGTGAGGATTTTGCCGAGATGCGCGCTGCGCGGGCTGCCAAGCTGGCGCGCGCTGCAGCTCGCTGATCCTGCCATGCCCTCGCACCGCGAAACCCGCGATATGCCCTATCGCCCCGAACAGATGTATGACCTGGTTGCAGATGTCGCGCGCTACGGAGAGTTCTTGCCCTGGGTGATCGCCACGCGGGTGCAGACTGACAGCGACACCGAAATGGTTGCCGACATGGTGGTGGGCTTCAAGCAGTTGCGCGAGAAGTTCACCTCGCGCGTGCGCAAACAGGCAAAGCAGCGCATTGAGGTTGAATATCTCGATGGTCCACTCAAGAATCTTGAAAACATCTGGCAGTTTTCAAGCGATGGCCAGGGCGGCTGCCACGTTGATTTTTATGTCGCGTTCAGCTTCAAGAACCGTCTGTTTGAATCAATTGCTGGCCAGTATTTCGATCGCGCGTTCCGCAAGATGGTGAGCGCGTTCGAAACCCGGGCCGAGGCGCTTTACGGTAGCAGCAGTTCAAGCGCCGACATCGCCGCACACTGACGGATGTCGGCGCGCGAGAGCGTCGCATCAAAGTTTTTCTGTTCAGCGCTGATGTCGTTTTCGCTCTGATTGCGCCGGGCAAGCGCGAAGACAACGGTTCCGACCGGCTTTTCGGGCGAGCCGCCGTCGGGGCCGGCGATGCCAGTCACGGCAACGGCGACATCGGCATCCGAATGTTTGAGCGCCCCGCGCGCCATTGACCAGGCCACAGCGATGGACACTGCGCCAAAGGTATCGATCAGCTCTGCGCTGACCCCTAGGGATTCGATCTTTGCCTCGTTGGAATAGGTGACGAAACCTCGGTCCAGCACCGCTGAACTGCCCGCAATTTCGGTGATCGCGGCGGCCACCAACCCGCCGGTGCAGCTTTCCGCGAGCGCAATCGTCCGGCCCGCCGCCTTATTTTCTTCAACCACACGCATCGCAAGATCAATCAGCGCAGGGGGCAGCAGGTTGTTCACCGTGCCGCATCCTTGCAGATCTTGAACGGGCTGCTCGGGGCGTTGGCAGGTTTTTTGGCGGTGTCGTCGAGCTTGATCAGCGCGACCAACAGCTTGCCGACATTGGCGGGGGGCAATGGCTCCAGCGCCGCATAAAAGTCGTCAATCGCGCCGCAATCAGTCGGTTTGATCTGCTGTTCAACCAGACTGGTGACGACGGAGCGTAAGAAAGGCCTAACAAAGGCGGGATCAGCGCTGGGCGGCATGCTGATGTCGGCGCTCGCCAGAAAGGCGCGGCTGGCCTCGGGCCAGGCCCTGTCGGCTGCGGGCTTGTAAATCTGCGTGATGCGGGCCGAAGCATTTTGTAGCGCTGATCCGGCTGGCAACTGGCCTGCACACATCTTGCGTGCGCTGCTCAGAGCATCGGGTAGCGCAGCGACGGCCATAGCCTGCGCTTCGTCCGGGTTCAGGCACCTGCTTGACTGCGCCGCCGCTGCGACTGGCAGGCTAGCGGTGGCGATGAGTGCTGACATGGCCGCCAAACGGCAGATTGCGGACAGGTTCGACATCGTCTGGTTCCTTGTGTCAGCCGCCGGTGATGACGGTGGCGATGGCTTGTGCGGCAATGCCTTCGCCGCGTCCGGCAAAGCCAAGCCGTTCAGTCGTGGTCGCCTTGATGGCCACCTGATTGGTCTGAATATCGAGGATCGTGGCGACCCGCGCCTGAATGTCGTGTTTATATGGGCTGATCTTTGGCGCTTCGCAAATGATCGTCAGATCGACATTGGCAATCGTTGCACCTGCGACGCGGACGAGTTGCGCCGCATGCGCCAGAAACTGAGCTGAATCTGCACCACGCCACTGTGGATCAGACGGGGGAAAATGCTCGCCGATATCGCCCAATGCCATTGCTCCGAGCAGCGCGTCGGTCAGCGCATGCAGCGCAACATCGGCATCGCTATGCCCTGCGAGCCCCTTGTCGTGCGGAATGAGGATACCGCCCAGCCACAGCTCCTTGCCCGCCACCAGCCGATGGACATCATAGCCCATGCCGGTGCGCGGCATTCTTGCAGGCGGGGCAACAACCATCGTGAAATCCTCAGCAAAGGTAATTTTCTTCAAGCGCTCGTCGCCCATCACAAAGGCAACGTCCAGCCCGGCGGCTTGCGCGATACAGGCGTCGTCGGTCGCTTCGGTTGTATCCGGCCACGCCAGATGCGCCGAAAGGATGGACGGCAATTTGAATGCCTGCGGGGTTTGCACGCGCCACAATCCACCACGGTCCACCGGCTCGCGCAACACGCCATCATGACCGCGCGCGATGCTGTCGACCACCGGCAGCGCGGGCACTGCTCCTGCGTGGCTGTCGAGCGCGCGCGCCAGCCGGTCAAGCACGGCGGCATTAAGGCCGGGGCGCGCCGCATCATGGATATACACCCGGTCAGCGCTGCCCGGATCGGCAAGCGCCTGTAGCCCCAGCCTGACCGAGTCCCGCCGGGCCTCTCCGCCGGTCACCAGCCGCACGGCATCGAAGCCGCGCAAGGCTTCGCGCGCCAGATCATGCTGGTCTGCCGCCACCACGACGACAATGCAGTCAGCCTTGCCCCAATCGGCAAACGCCTGCACGCTATGGCGCAGCAAGGGCAGCCCTTCGTAAAGTGCGAACTGCTTGGGCACATCGCCGCCTGCGCGTAATCCTTTGCCGGCAGCGACGATGAGCGCTGCATTGCGCAGCTCTTTGCCAGCAGGATTGGGCGGGGATGACACCATCGGGGCAGGCGCATAAACCAAGTCCTGCTTGCCCGCCAGCCGCTTTGCGATTATGCGACTGCCTAAATTTTAGGCAGTTCGTGAATATGTCAGTCGTCCCCCTGTTGCAGCCGATCAAGGTCGGCGCGCTTGAAATCGCCCAGCCCGTCATTCTGGCGCCGATGACCGGCGTCACCGATATGCCGTTCCGCACGTTGGTCCGCCGCTATGGGTCGGGCCTGAACGTGACCGAAATGATCGCCAGCCAGGCGATGATCCGCGAAACCCGCCAGTCGCTGCAAAAGGCGGCATGGCATCCGGTCGAGGAACCCGTATCGCTTCAGCTGGCAGGATGCACGCCCAAGGAAATGGGCGAGGCGGCAAAGCTCAACGAAGATCGCGGTGCGGCGATCATCGACATCAACATGGGCTGCCCGGTCAAGAAGGTCGTGAACGGCGATGCGGGTTCGGCTCTGATGCGTGATTTGCCGCTTGCCGCATCGCTGATCGAGGCGACGGTCAAGGCGGTCAAGGTGCCGGTGACAGTCAAGATGCGGATGGGCTGGTGCCACGACAGCCTGAACGCGCCCGAGCTTGCCCGCATCGCCGAAGACCTTGGGGCAAAGATGATCACGGTGCACGGACGCACCCGCAACCAGATGTACAAGGGCTCCGCCGACTGGGCGTTTGTCGCGCGCGTCAAGGCGGCGGTGCGCATCCCGGTGATCGTGAACGGTGATATCTGCAGCATTGACGATGCACGCACTGCATTGGCGCAAAGCGGCGCAGACGGCGTGATGATCGGACGCGGCGCCTATGGCAAGCCGTGGTTGCTGGGGCAGGTGATGCATGCGCTGCAGACCGGCGAGGTGTTGCCCGATCCCGACCTGGACGAGCAATATCGCCTGATCGTAGAGCATTATCACGCGATACTTGACCATTACGACGAGCACGTCGGTGTCCGCATGGCGCGCAAGCATCTGGGCTGGTACACCAAGGGCCTGCCGGGATCAGCCGAGTTCCGCAACCGCGCCAACCAGATCGACGATGCGAAAACCGTGTTGTCGATGGTGCGGGACTTTTACGAGCCATGGTTGCGTCGCGCCGCCGCCTGATGCCGCTACCGGCTGAACCGATTCCCGATGCCGCAGCGCAATTGCAGAGCCTGCCGATGGCGGTGCTGTTGCTGCGCGCTGACCATAGCATAGCGGCGGCCAATGCGGCGGCCGAAAACCTGCTTGAACAAAGCGCGCGGCGGCTGATCGGGCGTCCGCTGCAGGAATTCCTGCAGTTCGATGACGCGCGCATTGGTCACGCGCTCACCCAGCCCGATGCCAATCTTGCCGCGCACCGCATGATGGTGCGGATTGGCCGCAATTCGTCACAGAAGGTCGATATTTCGCTCAGCCCCGTCGGCCAGAGCGAAGGCTGGCAAATGCTGGTGTTTTCTGAGGTTGGAGCTGGCTCGACGCTGTTTGAGAGCGACCAGGGCGCAGAGGGCTTTGCAGTGCGCGGCCCCGATGTGCTGGCGCATGAGATCAAGAACCCGCTCGCCGCAATCAAGGGCGCGGCGCAGCTGATCGAGCGGCAGGTCGATGGCCCCGGCAAGCGCCTCACCGGCCTGATCAGCGCCGAGGTCGATCGCATTGCATCGCTGATCGACAACATGCAATATCTCACCCGGCGCACCGCTGTGCCCGCACAGCCCTGCAACATTTTTGAGGCGATCGCGCGGGTGTGCGACATCGTCGAGACCGCGCATCCAGGCAAGGTGCGGATCGTCGAAGCATTCGATCCGTCGATCCCGCTGGTGCTCGCTGACCCAGACAATCTCGTGCAGGTGCTGCTCAACCTGATGACCAACGCCTGTGAAGCACTTGAGGGTGTTGCCAACCCTTGCATCACTATTTCAACGCGATTTGTCAGCGGCGTGCGTGTCAGGCTGTCGCGCGAAGACCGGTTCATCCGGCTGCCGGTTGAGATCCGGATCAGCGACAACGGCCCGGGGATTGATGCAGACATCGCCGAGGATATATTCTCGCCCTTCGTCACCACCAAGAAATCAGGACAGGGGCTTGGTCTTGCGCTGGTGCAAAAGCTGGTGCGCGACATGAACGGGCGGATCATCCATGAGCGCGACACAGCGCTGGGCATCACCAGCTTCCGGCTGTTCCTGCCGCTGGCATCGCAACAGGGATAAGGGCACATGGGCAAATCGATCCTGCTGGTGGAAGATGACCGCGCGATCAGCCAGGTGATCGTTGCCGCGCTTGAGGCTGAAGGGTGTACGGTCGATCATTGCACATCGATTGCGCGGCGCGACAGCCTGCTTGCCACCAATCGCTACGCGGCCATCCTGACCGATGTCATGCTGGAAGACGGCGACGGGATCACGACACTGGACAGCGTGCTCGCCCGGCATCCCGATGTGCCGATCATCGTGCTGTCGGCGCAGAATACGCTGGATACCGCTGTGCGTGCGAGCGACGCTGGCGCGTATGAATATTTCCCCAAGCCGTTCGACCTCGATGAACTGATCCGCGCTGTGCTGCAGGCAATGGCGCGCAGCGGCGATACCGGCGGCTTGGCTGATGCAGACCCTGCTGAGAGCGGTTTGCCGCTCGTCGGACGCAGCGCGCCGATGCAGACCGTCTACCGGATGATCACGCGCGTATTGCGCAATGACCTTTCGGTGCTGATTCTGGGCGAATCGGGCACGGGCAAAGAGCTGGTCGCAGAGGCGATCCATCAGCTTGGCCATCGTAAGCAGGGGCCGTTCGTCGCGGTCAACATGGCGGCGATCCCGGCGGAACTGATCGAATCTGAGCTTTTCGGGCATGAGAAGGGCGCGTTTACCGGCGCGGTGTCTCAGTCCATCGGCAAGTTTGAGCAGGCGCATGGCGGCACGCTGTTCCTCGACGAAATCGGCGATATGCCGTTGCAGGCGCAGACCCGGCTGCTGCGCACCTTGCAGACCGGACGGATCAGCAGGGTAGGGGGCCTGCGCGAGATCGATCTGGACGTGCGGTTTGTTGCCGCCACCAACAAGCCGTTTGGCCCGCTGATCGAATCGGGCATGTTCCGCGAAGACCTTTATTACCGGATCAATGTCGTCCCCATCGACCTGCCGCCGCTGCGCGAGCGGCTGAGCGACATTCCGGCGCTGGTCGATCATTTCCTGCTGCTCGCTGTGCAGGAGGGGCTGCCGCGCCGGCACTTTGACAACAGCGCCATCGCGGTGCTGCAACGCCAGAGCTGGCGCGGCAACGTGCGTGAACTGCGCAATCTGGTGTTCCGCGCCGTGATCCTCAGCCGCGACGACATTGTCGATGGTGCGGCGCTGCAGGGCATTTTTGATGACAATGCGCTGGGCAGCAGCGCGCGGCGCGAAGACAGCGATTTCGAACAGGCAGTAACCCGCTTTCTGCTGACCGAGCGGCCCGAAAACGGGACGGTTTATGACCGCGCGCTGGCGGCCTTTGAGGTGCCCTTGCTGCAAGCGATCCTGCGCCAGTGCGATGGCAATCAGGTCAAGGCGTCGGCGATGCTGGGCATCAATCGCAACACTTTGCGCAAGAAGCTGGTCGAATATGGCATCGAGACCTCAGCATTGAGTTAAACCGGGCGGCGTTTGCGGCAGCGATGCCACAAATAAGCGAAAACTCTTGTATTCGCGCAACGCACCTGTTGTAAACGAACAACGATGTCCGTGTCCCCAGCATTGCCAGCCTTCAAAAGAAGCCGATTGGCGCGCCGTTTTGCGCTGATGGTGCGCAGGGGCACTGTGTTTCCGTTTGTCGAGATCGGCTGCGTCATCCTGTTGCTGTCCACGATGAGCTTCTCGTGGTGGCTGGTGAGCACCGTTCAGGCGCAACAGGCGATGCTCCCGGCACCGGTTACTGCGGCCTTGCTGGTCGCCAATCTCGTGCCCGCGATGGCGCTGCTGGCGTTGATTGGACGTCGGGTGGCTATTCGGCGTGCCAATGCCAGCGGTGAACAGGGCAGCGGCAGCCTCCATGTCCGGTTTGTCGCGCTATTCTCGCTGATTGCGTCAATCCCGATGCTGCTGGTGGTGGTCATGACATCGCTGCTGTTTCAATATGGGGTCGAATTCTGGTTTTCTGATCGCGCACGCGCGATGCTGGAAAACGCCAATGATCTGGCGCGTGGCTATTATGAAGAGGGTAGGCGCGACGTCTCTGCGGAGTCAGTGGCGATGGCCAGCGATCTGCGCGAATATCTGCAGCAGGCCCAGATCGACAGTCCCGAGTTCGCTGAAGCCTATATCTTTCAGGTCGTCGGGCGAAAGATGAACGAATCCGCGATTGTGGAAATCGGCCAGGACAACGTGATCCGCACCGCAGCCATTGTCGATCCCGACAACCGCGCCTCGGCTGATCGGGTGACCCCCGAGATCGTTCGTCAACTCGAAGCGGGCGAGGTTGCGGTGATTTCGGCCGAAGCCGACCGCATCGAAGTGGTCACTGCGCTCGACCGGCAGGCGCGCGTCTACCTTTATGTCGCGCGTGCGTCCAACCAGCTGGCGCTCAGCCAATGGGAGCGCGCGCAAACCGTGCTTTCAGACTACAAGGCACTGTTTGCAAGGTCGCAGAATCTGCAAATCCGCTTCAACATCGCGCTGTTCGTGCTGTCGTTGCTGCTGGTCGCGGTCGCGCTGTGGGCCGCACTCAAATTCGCGGACCGCATGGTGCGCCCGCTCACCGACATGGCCGGGGCCGCACGCGCCATCAGCGCCGGTAATTTTGCAACGCGCGTCGTCACCAGTGGGCGCGGCGATGAGGTCGGCGTGCTCGGCCGTGCATTCAACCGCATGGCGAGCCGACTCGCCGAGCAGACTTCGGCGCTGATCCGTGCCAACAGCCAGCTCGACGATCGCAGGGCGTTTATCGAGGCGGTCCTCGAATCGGTCAGCGCCGGGGTCATCTCGGTCGATCCGATGGGCATGGTGCGACTGATGAACAGCACCGCTCAGCAGTTGTTGCAGACCGATGCAGCGCAATGCCTTGGACGACCATTGTCGAGCATCGCGCCGCAGTTCGCCAGGCTGGTGGGTGATGGTACCGAGAAGGCGGTCATCCAGTATGCGCGGGGCAGTGAATTGCTGACCCTCGCCGTGCGCGCGGTGCGCGAACCTTATGGCATGGTCATAACCTTCGAGGACATTACCCAGCAGCTCGTCGATCAGCGCCAGGCGGCGTGGTCCGACGTTGCGAGGCGAATCGCGCATGAGATCAAGAACCCGCTGACCCCGATTCAGCTTGCCGCCGAACGTCTCAAGCGGCGCTATGCCAGTAAGCTCAGCCCCGATGACAGCATTTTTGGCCAGCTGACCGACACCATCGTCCGCCAGGTCGGTGACCTGCGTAACATGGTCGATGAATTCTCTTCATTCGCCCGGATGCCCAAGCCTGTATTCCGGGAAGAAAACTTCTTCGATCTCGTCCGTCAGGCGGTGTTCCTGCAGGAGGTTGCTCACCCGAAAATCAGCTTCCTGGCCAATGGTGAGCACGACGGAAGTGATCTGCATTGCGACAGGCGGCAGATCGGCCAGGCGGTGACCAACATTTTGAAGAACGCGGTCGAGGCGGTTGAAGTGCGGCATACCGCAGACACTGACACCGAAGGCAGGATCAGCGCCACCGTCACGCGCGATCATGACGGCCTTGTCCTGACGCTTGAGGACAACGGCATCGGCCTGCCCGCCGACCGCGATCGGATTGTTGAACCGTATATGACAACCCGGGAAAAGGGCACCGGCCTGGGTCTCGCCATCGTCAAGAAGATTGTCGAGGAGCATTTCGGCGAGCTTGGCTTTGAAACCAACGATCAGGGTGGCACCACCGTGACCGTGCGCTTCAACACCCAGCTATTGCGCCACAGCGCGCAGGAAGACAGCGATGCTTTGCACCCATCGGACTTCCGAACAGGGACCGAAAAAGTGGTAACATTGCGCGACCGGGGCGAACAGTTAAGCAATGGCGCGACAATGGTCGTCGATATCACATCATGTGACAAAGGAAGCGAATAAGACATGCCTTTGGAAATTTTGATCGTGGATGATGAACGCGATATTCGCGAGCTCGTCTCAGGGGTGCTTGAAGACGAGGGCTATTTCTGTCGCACAGCAGCAGGCAGCGATGAGGCACTGGCAGCGATTCAGGAGCGGCGGCCATCGCTGGTGCTGCTTGACGTCTGGCTGAAGGGCAGCAAGCTGGACGGGCTGGAACTACTCGACGAAATCAAGGCGCATGATGCCGACTTGCCCGTCATCATCTTTTCCGGTCACGGCAACATCGACACCGCCGTTTCGGCAATTTCGCGCGGCGCGGTGGACTTTATCGAAAAGCCGTTCGAGGCCGAACGACTGATCCATATGGTTGCGCGCGGTACAGAGACCGACCGTTTGCGGCGCGAGAATGCCCAACTGCGCGAAAAATTCGGCATTTCCGATGAACTGACCGGCAACTCGAGCACCATCAACGCGGTGAGGGCTACATTGAAACGGGTGGCCAACAGCGGCAGCCGCCTGCTGATTACGGGACCGGCTGGGGTCGGGAAGGAAGTCGCGGCACGACTGCTGCACAGCTGGAGTGGCAGGGCCAATGGTCCTTTCGTTTCGGTTAATTCAGCGCGCATGATGCCGGACCGGTTTGAACAGGAACTGTTTGGTGAGGAAGACCAGGGACAGCTTGCCACGCCGGGGCTGCTTGAACGCGCGCACGGCGGCACGTTGTTCCTCGACGAGGTCGCTGACATGCCCGAATCGACACAGGCGAAAATCCTGCGCGTACTGACCGATCAGACCTTCACGCGGGTCGGAGCAACGCGTCCGATCAAGGTCGATGTGCGGTTCGTATCGGCCACATCGCGCAACCTTGAATACGAAATCGAGGAAGGCCGCTTCCGCCAGGATCTGTTCTACCGGCTGAACGTCGTTCCTGTCGAAATCCCCGCGCTGACCGACCGGCGCGATGACATCCCGGCGCTGGTGGAGCATTATGTCGCCCGTTTCGCCCGTGAACACGGCATCAAGCCGCCAGAAACCAGCAGTGAAGCGATGGCTGCACTGCAAAGCTACAACTGGCCGGGCAATGTGCGCCAGCTACGCAACGTCATCGAACGGACCATCATTCTGGCACCGCGTGGTCGGTTGGCTACAATCGAGGTGGACATGTTACCGCCAGAACTCATTCAGGGCGACAGTGGCCGTGCCGCGGGTATTTCAAGTCTGATGGGCGTGCCGCTGCGCGAAGCACGCGAGAGCTTTGAACGCGAGTACCTCAAAATCCAGATCAGGCGCTTTTCAGGTAACATTTCCAAGACTGCCGAATTCATCGGCATGGAGCGTTCTGCGCTGCATCGTAAACTTAAATTGCTGGGCTTGCATGATCGCTGAAACAAAAAGTCGATTGTAGCCATTGGCGACGAACCAGCCGCACGCTATGGAGTTGAACGGATTCTTTCGCAAACGCAGCATGGCTTGTGTCTCGTTGCGCAGCTTTAACAATGTGGTGCAACGCCATCACCAAGACCGGGGGTCAAAATGACCGAAAAGGCTCAGAACATTCAGGATGTCTTCCTCAACTCCTTGAGAAAATCAAAAATTCCCGTCACCATGTTTTTGGTCAAAGGAGTCAAACTCCAGGGTATCGTTACCTGGTTCGACAATTTTTCCGTCATGCTGCGGCGTGATGGCCAGTCGCAGCTCGTCTACAAACATGCGATTTCAACGGTCATGCCTGCCCAGCCGATTGACCTGGCACCTTTTGCCGACCTGATGGGAGCAAGAAGCCCAAAAAACCGGGGGTTGCAGGAAGTGTTCCTGCGCACGGTGCAGGAAACCGGCGTGCCGGTGACGATGTTTCTGATCAACGGCGTGATGCTGCAGGGCAAGGTCGCAGCGTACGATTTGTTCTGCATGTTGCTGGAGCGCGAGGGCATGGCCCAACTGGCCTATAAGCACGCAGTATCGACCGTGCAGCCAAACGGGCCGATTGATCTCACCGGCGACTGGGCGGATGAAGAAGCTGCTGAATGAGCCCTATTGCACAGCCTTGCGGCATCGCTGACGTTTGAACCAGTCCGACACCCTTGAATTTGCGCGGGGCGCGCCTGCCGTCATTGCATATCCCGATATGGTGCGACGCAATGCGGCTGATACCGAGGCCAGACTTGCCGAGGCGAGCGGTCTTGCGCTGGCCATCGGCATCAGCGTGCGTGCCACCCATGCATTCCGCATCCGCACCGCGCGACCGGCAACGCTGTTTGGTGGCGGGCAGGTGGAGACCATAGCGGCCAGTCTGGAAGACGAGGACGCACAGTTGCTGATCGTCGATGGCAGCCTGTCAGCCATCCAGCAGCGCAATCTTGAAGAGCGTCTCAAGGTCAAGGTGATTGACCGCACCGGGTTGATTCTCGAAATTTTCGGCGAACGCGCGGCAACCGCCGAAGGGCGACTGCAGGTAGAGCTCGCGCATCTTGACTATCAAGCCGGGCGGCTGGTGCGCAGCTGGACCCACCTTGAGCGGCAACGCGGCGGCTTCGGCTTTCTTGGCGGTCCGGGCGAAACCCAGATCGAGGCCGACAGACGCATGATCCGCGACCGTATGGCGAAGTTACGCCGCGAGCTTGAGCAGGTGAAACGCACGCGTGGTTTACATCGTGAGCGCCGACAGAAAGCGCCCTGGCCGGTGATTGCTCTCGTTGGCTACACCAACGCGGGCAAATCGACCCTCTTCAACCGTCTGACTCACGCCGAGGTGCTGGCCGAAGACCTGCTGTTCGCAACGCTCGATCCCACGATGCGCGCGATCCGTTTGGATGGCGTTGACAAAGCGATCCTGTCGGACACAGTGGGCTTTGTTTCTGATTTGCCGACCGAACTCGTCGCTGCGTTTCGCGCTACGCTCGAAGAGGTCTTGTTGGCAGACGTGATCATCCATGTGCGCGATATCTCGCATCCAGAAACGCGGGTACAAGCCGAGTCGGTAGAGGCGATTCTGGCTGATCTGGGGTTGAATATCGACCCTAATGGCGCCGAGCAGGGGCTGTCAGTCCCGGTGATCGAAGCCTGGAACAAATGGGACAATCTTGATGATGACGCGCGGACCGCTGCGCTCCACACGCGCGGTGATGGGCTGACGATTTGTCCAGTGTCGGCCCTGACCGGGGAGGGGGTCAAGGAACTGCTCGCCGCCGTGTCGGCTGCGCTGGTAATAGGCCACCGCATCTATCAGGTGCAGCTGCCGCAGGGCGATGGCCAGCGGCTGGCTTGGCTCCACGCGCACGGCGAAGTGCTGGATCAGCGCGAGCTTGATGACCAGTCCTATGTCTCGGTAAGACTGTCGGACAAGGACTGGGGACGATTCTGCGCCTTATAAGGCCTGCGCCTCTTTGACGCGCTGCCACAACGCTTCCTTGTCATCGAGCGACAGTTCGGCAAAGCCTTCGCCGGCGATGTCTTCCATGCCGCGAAACCGCCTCTCGAACTTGGCGTTGCCTGCACGCAGCGCTTCCTCGGCCGAGATGCCGAGCCGACGTACGACATTCACAGCAGCGAACAGCAGGTCGCCAGCCTCGTCAAGCCTTTCCACTGCGCTGGTAGCCGTACTCAGTTCCGCCGCCTCCTCGACCAGCTTGTCAACTGCTCCCTGATCGTCATCCCAGTCAAAGCCGGTGCGCGCCGCACGCTTTTGCAGCTTTTCGGCGCGCAGCAATGCGGGCAGGGCAAGCGCAACGCCATCCATGGCGCTGGTCGAACCCTGATCGCTGCGTTCGCTTGCCTTGATCGCCTCCCAGTCCCAGTCCTTCTGTTCCGTCTGGGCAAAAATGTGCGGATGACGGCGGAGCATCTTGTCGCTGATTGACGCTATGACGTCATTGATAGAGAACAGACCCAATTCCTCGGCCATCTGGCTGTGGAACACGACCTGCAGCAAAAGATCGCCCAGTTCATCCTTGAGCGCCGCCATGTCATCGCGGGCGATCGCATCAGCGACCTCATAGGCTTCCTCGATGGTGTAAGGCGCGATGGTTGCGAACGTCTGTTCGAGATCCCACGGGCAACCACTGGTCTTGTCACGCAGACGCGTCATAATTGCGACCAATCGGTCGAGGGGCTCGCTGCGCTGTAACAGATGATCGGGGGGAGAGGTTGATCCTGGCTTGGTCTCACGCGTCAATCTAAATCTCCATAAGTGCGATAATATATATTATGTTAAATTTTATCGGTCATGATGCAGGATCGTGTGGCGTCAAAATCATAGTATCCCCCTCAACCCGCCAGCCTTGCAGTTCGGACAGAAAGTTCATGCCCAGCACATTGGTGTCGCCAAACGCATCGGCGATCACCACCGCATGATCAGACATCTGCAGGCTGCCAACGCGCATGTCGGCGACCGTCCCCCGGTCAGCGGCGATCGTTCCGTTGGCGGTGTTGATCATCATTTTCATGCTGAAATCGTCACGCGCTACATTGGCACGTTGGGCCGATGCCGCCGACAACGCAGTAAAGGTGGCGCCGCTGTCGACCATGAAACGCACTGACTGGCCATTGACCGAAGCATCGACCCAGAAATGACCATCGCTGTTTTTGCGAAGGTTCATGGGTGCCCCAACGATTTGCGGCCCGCTGTCAATGCCAAGCTCACCGGTGACCCGTGACCAAATCATCTTCATCTCGGGACGAAAACTCACCAGCAGGAACAGCAGCGCGAAAATACCGACCCAGCCCATCGCCATCTTCAGTGTCTGGCCGATCGGCAAGGTGCGTGAGATCAGGGCACTGCCAACGAGCACCAGAAGCAACAGGCTGTAGATCAGGCTCACGGTCTGGCCTTCGGTCATCGTCGCAAACTCACAGGTTGATCGTCAGCCCATCATAGCCCGGCTCAACCCCTTCGGGCAATTGCGCGGCAAGCGTCGCATAATCGAGGCTCTTGTCCATGTGCGTCAGGATAGTGTGGCGCGCACCGCAGGTTTGTGCCAGCGCCAGCGCCATATCGAGATGCGCATGAGTCGGGTGCGGCGCCTCACGCAGACAATCGACAATCAGCACATCGCACCCCTGATAAAGCGCGACCATGGCGTCGGTCACAGCGCTAAAATCGGTCGCATAGACAATTGACGCGTCGCTCGTCTCAAACCGCAAACCTGTCGAAAGGACCGGACCGTGAGGCTGATCAACCCAGCGCATGCGCATCCCGCCGAGCTTAACGTCATCGGTGAGCAGATGGGGAACAACTGTCGCGGGATATCCGCCCTCACCAGCGAACACATATGAAAACCGGTGTCTAAGACTTTGAATGGTATAATCTCGACCATAGCCAAGTAACGGCGCACGGCGGTTGAGATAGAGTTGTCGTAAATCATCGATGCCATGGCTGTGATCCGCATGATCGTGGGTCCACACCACAGCATCGATGCTGGAGATGTCATTGTCGAGCATCTGGCAACGCATATCGGGCGAAGTGTCAACCAGGATCGTCTTGTCATCGTTCACAACCGCCAGCGACACGCGTGAACGACGGTTCCGAGAGTTGTTCGGGTCACAGCGCCCCCAGTCATTGCCGATCCTGGGCACGCCGCCCGAGGTGCCGGAACCGAGCAGGATTGCCTTCATGGGGTCGCCCGGCTGAACAGGCGATAAAAGTTTGCGCTGGTTATATCGCACAGGTGTTCGAACGACTCACTGCGCAGATCTGCCATAAATCTTGCGGTGTCGGCAACAAAGGCAGGTTCGCCCTGCTTGCCGCGATGCGGCACTGGTGCCAGAAACGGTGCATCGGTTTCCACAAGTATGCGATCAGCAGGAAGACCGCGCGCGACAGCCTGTAGATCGCGCGCATTCTTGAATGTCACGATGCCAGAAACAGAGATAAAAAGCCCTAGGTCCAGCATTTTGGCGGCGAAATCTGCGCTCGCGGTGAAGCAATGAATAAGCGCAGGGAAGGCCCCCTTCCCCATCTCGTCAGCTAATATGACAGCAGTATCGTCTTCAGCATCGCGGGTGTGGACGATCAGCGGCAGACCGGTGGCGCGCGATGCTGCGATATGGGCGATGAAGCTGCGCCGCTGCTGGTCGCGGTCCGAATGGTCGTAGTAGAAATCCAGCCCCGTTTCGCCAATTCCGATCACCCGGTCATCGGCTTCGGCACGCGCGATCAGCCGTTCGGTATCAATATCGGCATGGTCATCAGCTTCGTGCGGATGGATGCCGATGCTTGCCCACACATCATTCTCGCGGTGTGCGGTTGCGGTGACAGCGTCCCATTCACTGGCGCGGGTAGAGATGTTGAGCATCGCCGTTACGCCAGACGCGCGGGCCCGGGCAAGCAGGTCCAACTGCTGTTCGGCCATGCCCTTGTAATTGAGGTGGCAGTGCGAATCGACCAGCATCAGGCAGCTTCGCCTACAGGAACATCAATGCGGGGGAAAATGGGCTGCGGCGGCGGTAATGGATTGCCCGCGACCAATGGCTCACCGATCGCCGCAAAATCGCGCGCATCAGCGGCGACATCCAGCAAATCCAGCAGTTTGTTGGAGCTTGATGGCATGATCCATCGCAGCATGATGCCAAGGTTGCGCAGCGCCTCCAGCGTCACGAACAGAATCGTGTCGGCACGTTCGGGGTCGGTTTTGCGCATGGCCCAGGGTGCTTGCTCAGCAAAATACTGGTTGGTCAGCGAAGCAGCCTCAAAAATGCGTTCCAGCGCCGCGTGGATACGCAAGTGATCCATCTCGGACTTCATTGCATTGAAGATCTGCACCTGGACCACGTTGAGCAAGACCGCGTCGACGTCAGTTAGCTCACCGGGCACGGGCACCTTGCCGTCACAGTTTTTGGCGACGATGGAGAGGCTGCGCTGCGCCAGATTACCGATGTTGTTGGCAAGATCGGCATTGCACCGCAAGGCAATCGCCTCGGGCGAATAGCTGCCATCCTGCCCGAAGCTGACCTCGCGCATCAGAAAATAGCGCAGCTGATCCACGCCAAAGGCATCGGCCAGCGCGAACGGATCAACGACATTGCCGACCGACTTCGACATCTTCTCGCCCTTGTTGAGCAGAAAGCCATGGCCGAACACCTGCTTGGGCAAGGCCAACCCGGCGCTCATCAGGAAGGCCGGCCAATAAACGCCATGAAAACGCATGATGTCCTTGCCGATCAGGTGCAGGTCTGCTGGCCAGTGGCTGCGCATCAGATCGGTGTCATCAGGATAGCCAAGGCCAGTGAGATAGTTGGTCAGCGCATCGACCCACACGTACATCACGTGCCCGTCGCTACCGGGGACCTTGACGCCCCAGTCGAAACTGGTGCGCGACACCGACAGGTCGTTGAGCCCGCCCTCGACAAAGCGCATGAGCTCGTTGCGGCGGCTGTCAGGCTGCAGGAAATTGGGCTGGTCGCGGTAGTGATCGAGCAGCGGCTGCTGATATTTCGACAGGCGAAAAAACCAGGTTTCTTCCGCCGTCCATTCAACCGGCGTACCTTGCGGCGAGAGCTTGCCCCCCTCGCCTTCGACCAGCTCATCCTCGCTATAAAAGGCCTCGTCGCGCACCGAATACCAGCCTTCGTAACGATCAAGATACAGATCGCCTTTGGCAGCCATCGCCTGCCAAAGTGCCTGGCTGGCGCGGTGATGTGCGCCTTCCGATGTCTGGATAAAACGATCATAACTTACATCAAGTCTGTTGCACATATCCATGAAATACTGAGACATTTCATCTGCAAGCGCGCGTGGATCAGTGCCAGTCTCGCGCGCCTTTTGCAACATCTTCAGCCCGTGCACATCGGTCCCGGTCTGAAAGCGGACATCACGCCCGCTCAGTCGCTGAAAACGCGCGATCGCATCGGCGGCGATCGCCTCATACGCATGGCCAATGTGCGGCCGTCCGTTGGGGTAGCTGATCGCGGTCGTGATGTAATAAGGTGCGCCCATGGCGGTGGTTCTGCCGTCTGTTTAAGTCAGCCGCCTACCTAGGCGGGGCCAGCCTTGCCAGCAAGCCGCCAATTTGAAAGGCAACCGCCTGCGCATCCAGATTAAGGATGATCGCGCGTGCGGCCAGCTGATCCATCTCTTCGCACGCCGCGATGGCCAGCGGGATCCGATCATCGCGCAGAGTGCGGATCACAGTCGCGGCAAAGCGCGGCGCATAATGCAACAGTGCGCGAAAACGGTCACGGTTGGCCTTACCATTGACCAAAGCACCAAGCCTGAGCCTGAGTTGATGGTCATGGTCGCCACTGCGGGCAATCGACATCAGGATTTGGTCGATCTTCGCCATATCGAGTCCGGCAAAGCGCAGTGCCTGGCCGGGAGCACCCTGCCCCAGCCTTACCAGCGCTGTGATCTCGGCGGTATCAAGGGCAGGCTGCGCAGACTTGAGCGCAGCCGTCATCGCCGCATCGTCGAGCGCCATAAAATGCAGAACGAGACAGCGGGATCGAATGGTAGGCAGCAACCTGCCCGGATTATGCGCCAGCAACAGAAATATCGTGTTCTCAGGGGGTTCCTCAAGGTTCTTGAGTAAAGCATTGGCCGCGTTGCGCTCTAGCATATCGGCTGAGTCAATGATGATCACCCGACGTTCCGCCATGCTTGGTCGAACCGTCAGCCGCCGGTGTAGGCTGCGGATTTGATCGACCTTGATGTTGCGTGCCAGATCAAAAGGTTCGCCCTTTTCGGCCTTGCGCGCTTCCTTGTCATCGCGCGGCTCCAGCGTCAGATAATGGCAATCGGGGTGCAGGTCGTTGGCCAGCAACCGACCAGCGACTCCGGTCTCGTCAGGATCGAAATGCGCAGCTGCAAAATCTGGCGCACGCGTCAGCAAATGGGCTGCAGCCTCGCGCGCAAAGCTGCGTTTGCCAATGCCTTCCGGCCCAGCCAGCAGCCAGCCATGGTGCAGGCGGTGCGCCTGAAAAGCCCGCAAAAGCGTTGCTTCTGCTGCATCATGCCCCAGCAACCGGGTCATGACGTCATGATGTCAAGATGCGCCAGCGCGAAGACAATTCGCGCATGGACCGCGTCGGCATCACCAGACGCGTCGATGATCCGGAAGCGATTGGGCTCCGCGGCTGCAAAAGCACTCAAGGCAGAATTCACCGCGCGGTGAAATGCTGGATCACGACCGCCAATCCGGTCTGG
>NZ_JBGTFM010000108.1:0-1533 GCF_041747255.1 Blastomonas sp.
AGTCTCACCGCTGAACTGGCGCTTCCAAGAGGGACCGAAAGATTGGTCATTCACAACCGAGGAGGACGCTGCTACTCTTGTAACAAGATAGTTGACTAATCAGATAAACAGCAATCAACTATCAATGTCAAAGGAGGTTTAAAGATGAAGCACGTCAAGGTTATCGGTCAGGTTCTCGCCACTTTCATTCTCGCCCTTTACATAGGAGGTTCCGCTATTGCCCAAGATCATCTTAATACGCCCGTCGTAGCTCCCAAAACGTCCCCTGAACAAGCCCAGGCAGAAGGTCGCTACGTCTACAACCGGCCCACACCCGAGAACTCGGTGCTGCTTCTGATCGACCACCAGACCGGCCTCATCAGCGGCATCCAGGACTACACCAGCCTTGCCGAGTACAAAAACAACGTCCTCGCGCTCGCCAAGATGGCAAAGGCTTTCGACATCCCCGTGGTCCTCACTACCAGCAATGCCCAGTGGCAGAACGGCGAACTCCTCAAAGAACTCAAGGCGCTCTTCCCTGACCAGAAGATCATCCGTCGTTATGGCATCATCAACGCCTACGAAGACCCCAACTTCCGCGCCGCGCTCGAGGCCACGGGCCGTGACCACGTGCTGATTGCAGGAGTGACGCTCGGCACCTGCACTGCCTTCCCGACCCTGTCGATGCTCCAAGACGGCTACAAGGTCTTTCCGGTGATCGACGCAGCGGGGGCCTGGAGCCGTTATGAAGCGGACGCGGCTATCGCTCGCATGACCCAAGCCGGTGCCGAGCCTGTGGCTGTGTTCAGCCTCCTCGCCGAAATGCAGTACGACTGGAGGCGCGACACCGCGAACGCCGCCGGGACGATCTTCAACGAGCACCTGCCTGAGTACGGTCTGGTGATGGACAACTTCTGGAACACCGTTGGTCAGGCTGTATCCGACCCCTTCGGGCTCGCCAACGACGGCGCAGCGCAAGACGACGAATAACTCCTCCGATCCTCTGAGCCGGTTCGTTTAGAACCGGCTTGTTTTCATGAAATACATCTACAGATTTCATCGGAAGCCGAAAGCACGCCGCAGTAACTCTGAACCGTTGCCTGTTTCTGACAGGCGGCGGTTCTTCGCTCGAGCCTTCAGGGCGCGCCTGAGGTGATAGCCTTAAGCCGTGCTGTTTCCCTTTAAAACCTACCGCAAGGGCCAGCTCGAGGCCATCACCGCTGCCAGGGACGCGTTCGCGCGCGGCAAACGCTTCGTCGTCATCGAAGCGCCTACCGGCTCGGGTAAGTCCGGGGTCGCGGTGACCTTGGCGCGCGAGGCGGGGAGCAGCTACTTGCTGACCGCGCAGAAGCTTCTGCAAGAGCAGTACCTGCGCGATTTTCCGGACTTGGCCCTGATGAAAGGTCGCGCCAACTACCGCTGTTTGGTCGCGCCGACCCACGCCGCCGCCGCGCCCTGCATCGCCGGACGGAAGTTCCCCGAGTGCGACGACTGCCCATACTTCTGCGCGAAAGACGAGGCGATGGCCGCCGACAACGCGCTGATGAACTACGC
>NZ_JBGTFM010000109.1:0-6022 GCF_041747255.1 Blastomonas sp.
GCGACCGGCACCCGGTGGTGGCGCTGTTCCTTGATCTGCCGCCAGAGTTGGTCGACGTGAACGTCCACCCCGCCAAGACCGAGGTGCGCTTTCGTGACGCTGCGATGGTGCGTGGTATGATCATCTCAGGTCTGCGCCGCGCGCTCGACGAAGGCGGCTTCCGCGCCGTGCAGCGCCCGGCGGAAGGCGCATTGTCGCACTGGCAAAGCGAGCCACAACTGCCGCCTGCGCCTGACATGTTTGGCGGCGCGGCCATCCCGCTCGCCCTCGGCGCGCTCAACGAAACACAGTTTCTGTCCGACGCAATAGTTGCCGAACGCAGCCAGCCGTTCGTCAGCGCCGCGCCGATGGGACGCGCGGAACCTGCCTATGCGCCGGTGCCGATGGGGGATCGCTATCCGCTCGGCATCGCACGCGGCCAGATCGCCAAGACCTATATCGTTGCCGAGGCCGAAGACGGCCTGGTGATCGTCGACCAGCATGCCGCGCACGAACGGCTGGTGCTTGAGCGGATGCGCAAGGCCGCGGATGGCGGGGTGGTTGCTTCGCAGGCGCTGCTGATTCCCGAGGTGGTCGAAATGGACGAGGTCGCCTGCGACCGGATCGAGGAACGCACCGGAGAGCTTGCTGAATTCGGGCTTGAGCTCGAACGCTTCGGCCCGGGCGCAGTGCTGGTCCGTGCGGTGCCCGCGATGCTGGGCGGCGGCGATACGAAGGGGCTGGTGCAGGACATCGCCGATGAACTGGGCGCGTTCGATGCGGCGCTGTCGCTCAAAGAACGGATTGATCTGGTCGCCTCGACCATGGCCTGTCACGGATCCGTGCGCGCAGGGCGGGTGCTGTCGGTCGCGGAGATGAACGCTTTGCTGCGCGAAATGGAGGTCACCCCGCACTCAGGCCAATGCAACCACGGCCGCCCGACCTGGGTCAAGCTGGCGCATGGCGATATCGAGAAGCTATTTGGGCGTAAGTGAGAAGAGGACGGCCTGCAACTGACTGACAAAGTCGCGCTTAATCCTCAATCGGAGCATCCGGATCACGCACTCTGATCAGGCCATTGCTTTTCATCGTCATCACTGGCTCATCATGCTGGTTAAGCACAGTGAGGTTGGATTTGAACAGGCCCATGTCGGGGCGGTTTTTTGATCGGCGCTTTTCGGTCACTGTCGTTTCCACGCGCAGGGTATCGCCCGGGAATACCGGTTTGACCCAGCGTAGCTCGTCGATCCCGGGTGATCCGAGCCCTGCCTGCTGATGTTTCTTGAGATTCTCGACCAGCATCGCCATGGTGATAGCGCAGGTATGCCAACCGCTGGCCGACAGCCGCCCGAAATGGGTCTTTGCCGCTGCCTCGTCATCAAGATGAAAAGGCTGTGGGTCATATTTTGAGGCGAACTCGATCACCTCCTCGCGGGTGACCATGTAATGGCCAAAGCTGTCCGTCGAGCCCGGCGCGATGTCTTCATAATAGATCATGACAATACGTTTCGGTTCGCAACCTGAATTTTGCAAGCAAAATTATTGGGCAAGCAGTCCTGCTAGCGTCGCAGCATTGCCATCGGAGGGCAGGGCCTCGATACCAGCGAGTCTTGCGACCAGCGGATAAACATCAACATTGTCAAACAGCGGCAGGCTGGCGGTTGGCTTGATTGACGGGCCAAAGGCCATGAACAGGCCGTGCATGTCAGAATTGTTGGGGTCATAGCCATGCGCGCCGCCCGTCACTGGATAGCGCGGCGGGCCGGACAGGATCGTCCAGCCGTTCGACGCGATGCAGATGATCGCAGCAACGCGCGGGTTCTTGCCGTAATGCAGGTGCGCAGGCAGGTCCTCCTTGCGGTAGCATGACATATGTTCGCGCGGCTGCAGCAGCGCGTCGTACACGCGGCTGTCAGTACCCGCCGATGGTTCGATGGCCGCATATGGCCCGGCCTCAACCGCGATATAGCTCGCCCGGTCGATGATATCATCAAGCTGGATGACGCGGTCCTCGGCAGTCTGTGCCATGCCGTGATCGGCCGTAATGACGAAGTTGGCGCTGCGCCCCATTGCGTCCAGCGCACGAACGAGATCGCCGATGCGCTGGTCGATCTCGGTGATGGCGGCGTCCAGCTCGGGCGAGCGCGCGGGACCGAAGCGGTGGCCCATGGTGTCCACTGTATCGAAATATAGCGTGATCAGCTGCGGGCGGATGTCTGCCGGGCGCCGCATCCAGTCGAGCACCGTATTGACGCGCTGTTCATTGGTGATGTTCTGGTCGAAGCGCATCCAGTCGCTGGGCCGCACCATAGGCCCTGTCGCAGGGTTGCCGCTGGCCACCTCGCTGCCCGGCCAGAACATTGTCGCAGAGCGCACTCCGGCCTTCTCCGCCGTGATCCAGATCGGCTCGGCCTCGTCCCACCAGAACGGATCGAGCGCCTGTTTGGGGTCACCCATGCTGAACACTAGGCCGGGGCGGCGCGGGTCAATCATGGCATTGCCGACGATGCCGTTGCGGTCCGGGCGCTTGCCGGTGACGATGGTATAATGGTTGGGGAAGGTCTTGGTAGGGAAGCTTGCGCGCATCGCTGCTGCAACGCCCTTCGCCTTGAGCGCAGTTAGGTTGGGCGTCAGCCCCCGGTCAAGATAATCGGGCCGCATCCCGTCAATCGAGATCAGGATGGTCGTCGGCTTTTCGGTTGGTTGCGCGGCTGCAGGCAGGCCCGCAAAGACCGTCGCCAGAAATATGACTGACATGAAGCGGCAGAGTTGTAATGTGAGGTCCATATCGATCAGATTCCCGTCATGCGCGCGCCGGGCACACCGTGCGCGATTTCAGCAGTGGCGCGCCGCTTCAGGCTGTTTGTGGGGGTGGTGACCTTGTCGACGACCTGGATATGGCTAAGCCAAGCATCGGGGGTCACCTCGCACACCACATAACCGCGCTGGTCGTTGACGAACTTCAGCTCGGGATTGAATTGCATGAACTGATCGCTGCCTGCGCGCAGATCCGATCCGTCACCGCCACTTGATATCGACGTCGACACGATCTCGGTACCCACCAGTCGGTCACGATGAACCAGATCGCCGACGAAATTCTGATGCTCGTCACCAGTGAGCACGACGACATTGCCAAGCCCGCTCATCCGCGCCAGCATTCGCTGACGGGGCACCTCATAAGCGGCCCAGCTGTCCATATTGGCGATACGGGTGTCTTCATTGGCGGCACGCCTGCGGTCAAGGCTCATCATCATGATCTGCTGCGCGAGGCAGTTCCATCGCGCCTGGTTGCCTGAAAGGTTTTTTGCCAGCCAGGCCTCCTGTTCCGCCCCCAGCACCTGTGCATTCGTGTCTCTGACGCCATCGCACAGCGGCTTGAAGCCATCGTCGCACGGCTGGTCGGTCCGATATGAGCGCGTATCGAGCAGCTGGATTTCTGCCAGATTGCCAAAGCGTGCGGTGCGATGGAAGCGACCGGAACCAAAGCGCGGCATGTTGGCCTTGCGCACCGGCATATGTTCATACCATGCCTGCAGGGCAGCCGCGCGGCGCAGCTCGAACGCATCGGCAGGCGATCGGCTGCCACTGACCCCAGCAACCCAGTTGTTCTCGATCTCGTGATCGTCAAACGTCGGGAAAAAGCTGTGGGCTGCGTGGGCCCGCTGTAAATCGGTATCGCTCTTGTATTGCGCATAGCGACGGCGATAGTCGGCAACGTCATAGAGCATCTGGCCAACGTGCTGGCGCACCGGCACCTGGAGACCGCCGCCAAAATAATTGGCGCGGGTCGGGCTGCCGCGATATTCGTAGATATAGTCGCCATAATGAAAAACAAAGTCGAGCTCTTCGCGGGCCAGATGATTGTAGGCGCCAAAATAGCCGTCCTCATAATTCTGACAACCGACCACCCCGAACTTCAACCGGTTAACCGTAGCGCCGACTGCGGGCAGTGTGCGCGCCTTGCCCGAAAAGCTGCGTTCACCGCCGGCGGAGAACCGATACCAATAGGGGCGGTTGGGCTGTAATCCACCGACTTCGACATGCACTGCATGCGCCATTTCTGGGCGAGCGACGACGGTGCCGTTCGCTACAATAGTGGCAAAGCGGTCATCGCTGGCGACGTCCCATGTTACCTCCATCGGCACCATGACCATGCCGCCATGCGCTTCGAGCGGGTCCGGGGCCAAGCGTGTCCAGATAACAAAGCCGTCGGGCGCCGGATCCCCAGAGGCGATGCCCAGCGCAAACGGAAAGGTGCGGAACAGGCTCTGCGCGCGCAAAATCCCGGGGGCCGCGATCAGGCCCAATGGTGCTGCGGCAACAAACAGGCGGCGGGAAAGCATCTGGCAATGTCCTTTTGGCAGGATCGGGTCGATACTGCTTAGGCATCAAGTCTGGCAATTCGATGACAATGGGGCCAGTCAAATTGCCCCGTCAGGTCAGACGTTGAACTTGAAGTGCAGCACATCGCCATCCTGCACGACATATTCCTTGCCCTCCTGGCGCAGCTTGCCTGCATCGCGCGCGCCGCTTTCGCCGTTCAGCGCGATATAGTCATCATAGGCAATGGTCTCTGCACGGATGAACCCGCGTTCAAAATCGCTGTGAATTTCGCCCGCAGCTTGCGGGGCCTTTGATCCCACGCCTACGGTCCACGCGCGCGCCTCCTTGGGGCCGACGGTGAAGAAGGTGAGCAGGTGAAGCAGTTCATATCCGGCGCGAATCACCCGGGCGAGGCCGGTCTCGGTGAGCCCGATGTCAGCGAGAAACTCCAGCCGCGCCTCCATGTCCATGCTGACCAGCTCGGCCTCGATGGCAGCCGAAACGACCACCGCCTCGGCGCCATCGGCCTTTGCCTTTTCGAACACCCGCGCGCTGAACGCATTGCCTTCGGCCGCGCTGCCCTCATCGACATTGCACACGTACAGGACGGGCTTTGAGGTAAGCAGTTGCGCCTGCGCGAGCACACGCGCCTCTTCTTCGTCGGACGCTTCGGTGAGCCGCGCGGGCTTGCCTTCGCGCAGCAGCACAAGCGCTTTGCCGAGCACCGATGCACCGATCTTGGCTTCCTTGTCGCCCTGTTGCCCGCGCTTGACGAGGCCGGGGACGCGCTTTTCAAGGCTCTCCAAATCGGCCAGCAGCAGTTCGGTTTCCACGGTTTCAGCATCCGAAACCGGATCGATCTTGTTTTCGACATGCTGGATGTCATCGTCCTCAAAGCAACGCAGTACATGGACAATGGCATCGACCTCGCGGATGTTGCCAAGGAACTGGTTGCCGAGCCCTTCGCCCTTTGACGCGCCACGCACCAGCCCGGCAATATCGACAAACGCCAGCTGGGTCGGAATAATTTTGGCGCTGCCCGCAATCGCTGCCAGCGTGTCCAGTCGCGGATCGGGAACCGCGACATTGCCGATATTGGGCTCAATCGTGCAGAATGGATAGTTCGCCGCCTGTGCTGCCTGCGTCTCGGTCAGCGCGTTGAACAAGGTGGACTTGCCGACATTCGGCAACCCGACAATACCGCATTTGAAACCCATGGAATGTCCCAGCCTGAATGAATGGCCAGCGAGGACGCTGGCGGTGGCAGCGCCTTAGAGCGTTTTCACTTTGAGCGAAAACGCTCTTGTCTTTTGATGCCGCATTTTCCGAGTCATTGACCGTAAACGGTCAATTTCAAAATGCTCTAGCGGGATTGGGCGGGCAATTCCAGTGGTTGCAATCAGCTGACGTTGTGCACCGCCTTCACCCAAGGGCCATAAGGCGACCCACCCAGCATCTGCACCTGCACCTCGGCTGAAACCTTGTTAATCGCCTCCTGCGGCTTGCCACCGGGATGCACGGCGCGGCGCAACGGGCGTGTGCCTCCGGGCATGGCGATGATCTCGGCGATGGCGCGCGGCACGTCGGCCGGAGCCGTGCTGCCGACGAGCGCGCTCTCGCGCAGCTGGAATTCCGGATAGCCGGCCTCCAGCGCGTCGGGCGTGCGGTCGAGCAATTCGCGCGTCAGGCGGATGCGGTTCGGCCAGACCTGGGTCGGATA
>NZ_JBGTFM010000110.1:0-1735 GCF_041747255.1 Blastomonas sp.
ATCGTCCCTTTAGCTAGCAAAGTGCGTTGCCCGCAGGCTTCGGTCTTGCCGGTCGGCATCAGCCCAAAGGGACACCCCCCGTGCTATAACTGCCATCCAACATTTGCCGCTCACGGAAACAGCACCTTATCAAGTCCGTCGGCCAGCTCGCGCCGCTTTTCGACTGGAAGTCGGTTCAAATTGCGCTGCTTCCACAGGACGGCGGGCAAATGCTGAGCTTCCGGTATTCCGAGAAGTTCCCAGTCCGGCTCGCCGCGCTTGAAGCCGACAAGGAATTGCCGATGCGCGTCGGGCATGTCGGTGACCATCGCGGCGATGATCGTCTCGCGCGCCTCTTCAAGATCGGCAATCGCCACCGGCAGCTGCGCCATGCCGACAAAACCTCGCGCAAATTCATCGGCGATTGGCTTGCGGGTCGGTGCCAGGACTTCAGCCATTGGGCGATTGTGGCTGATGATATAGACAAGGAATGCGCGCCGCAGTTCGTCGCTTATGCCCTCGTGCGCCAGCAGGTCGCGCACGTCGAATAGATCGCGCGGATGCTGGCGGTCGAGTGCCGCCACGATCTTGCCTGCATATAGGTCGGCGAAGGACACAACCTGCATTTCAGCAAAGCCAAAGGCATCTTCCACAGTCGCCACGACGCCCATTTTGACCGGATCATAAACGGTGCCGCGCAACACTGGCGTAATCTCGATCTTGATTTGCACGTCCCTGGCTCGCACGATCAGC
Organism: Blastomonas sp.; assembly: GCF_041747255.1. GTDB lineage: Bacteria > Pseudomonadota > Alphaproteobacteria > Sphingomonadales > Sphingomonadaceae > Blastomonas. The sequence goes on from NZ_JBGTFM010000110.1 coordinate 733, forward strand.
TTCGTGACGATTTTCTCATCAGCCGAGCGGGAAGGATTGACCTTCGCACCGGGTATGCCGTGCAAGATCCGCTCCCCGATCCGCAGCATGGCTACGTCGATTGCGGCAAGCGAAGTGGTGCGATCCTCGATGGGCAGATAGGTCAGGTCGATGTCCACCGACAGGCGCGGCATGTCGCGCACGAACAGGTTGATGGCTGTGCCGCCCTTGAGGGCGAATGCCGCTTCCTTCGCCACGAATGGAATGGTCCGAATGAGAAGTGCGACCTGCTGCCTGTAGCTGTCGAGGAAAGCCATAGCCTCATTGACCTCCAAGATCGGACGGCACGGTTATGTGGTAATTCGGATCGAGTTTGCCGCCTTTGACCAGCACGCGCTTGCCTGAACCCAGATCGATGCGCGACACGTCGAGCCGTGATCGCCAAGCATGGCGGTGGCGGTCGGCAAAGAACAGGAATAACCGCTTCACCTTCACGCTGGCGCACGCCTCCAGCAGGGTTTGCAGGCGGCGCGGGCTGAGATCGCTTAGCCCTTCCATAAGGGCATCGACCTGGTGGAAACTTTCGCGCTCGGGCAGCTCGTCGAGCAATTCGAGTATGGCCCGTTCCTTGCTCGAATAGCGGATCGGCAAGTGCATCCCAGCGGCGCTGAACATGACAGGGCTAGGCTCCGGCGGCGCATCGGCATCGCCGGGAAACAGCCGCAAGCTGTTATGCCAGTGGAAGGTCAGGTCCAGCGGTAAGCTGCCCAGCCACGTTGGCGGGCGTTTTGGCCCATAAAGGTGAACCTCGCGCATCTGTGCCGAAAGGTAATGGGCATACCCCTGTTGTTCGAGCGCGGTGCGCCCACCGACGGCCAAGGGCAAATCCAGTAAAGTCTGGAGTGACATGACTACCTGTTGCCATGTCAGCGGCGTGCGTGAACGGCGATAGACCCGCCGTGCCGGACTATCGAGCCAGCCAGCGCTAACATACTGGCTGCGCAGCGCCGATGAATAGCCGTGG
>NZ_JBGTFM010000111.1:0-7500 GCF_041747255.1 Blastomonas sp.
GGGTGGCAGATAGACGATGGTGCCGCTGGTCTCGGTCGCGCCGTACATCTGCACGAACTGCGCATTGGGGAACATCTGCATCGAGCGACTGAGCACATCGAGCGGGATCGGCGATGCGCCATAAGGCAGTACCCGCATCGAAGAGAAATCCGCCGCTTGCGCGTCCGGGTGATTGAGGATCATGTTAAGCACCGCGGGCACCGCAAACATCTTGGTGATCCGGTGCTTTTGCACCGTCGCAATGATCGCTGCGACATCGGGCTGCGCGAGGATCACCCCGGTGCCGCCGCCGTTCAGCGTCTGCATCACCCAGGCTGTGCCGCCAATGTGGAACAAGGGCATCGCCACCAGTGAGACATCGCTCGCCTTCCACGAAGCCCAGTCCTCGCCGATCTTGCGGCCCTGGCTCATCGAGGCCGCCAGGCTGCCATGGGTGAGCAGCGCGCCCTTGGGGTGGCCGGTGGTGCCCGAGGTATAGAGCTGCACCGCGACATCGCTTGGGGCAAGCTCGGCCATGGCGCGATTGGGGCGAAAGCCCAGCACCCATTGGCGAAAGTCCGGACGACCCTCGAAGTCGCCGTCGCCCAGCAGGATCGTCTCCAGCCCCGCCTCGGCGCGCACCGCCAGCGCATTGTCCAGCACCGCCGTCTGCGTCAGCAGCAGCCGCGCACCCGCGTCCCTGACGATATAGGCGATTTCGCGCGGCACCAGCCGCCAGTTGACCGCCACCGTCACCGCGCCGATGCGTAAGCTCGCATTCAGCAGGATGACATAATCGATGGTGTTCAGCCCAAGAAACGCGACCCGGTCACCCTTACCGATACCACTCGCCTTCAGCGCCGCCACGCAGCGGCACACCAGATCGTCGAGCGCCGCATAGGTCAGCGCTTCGTCATCCTGAATCAGCGCGATCTTGTCAGGAGTCGCAGCGGCACCCCTGGCCACCATGTCGGCAATCATGTTCATGCCGTCGTCAGCTTGCCAAAGCTTGAGCGTAAAGCGCGCCATCGGCTGGATAGAAATTGCAGTGGAAGCCGCTGGGCACCCGGAACGGGATCAGCACCCGCGCGACCGGCCCGGAAGCAATATCGAGCGCGTTGAAGATCGCCAGTTCGCTGCCCGGCGCGTTGGCGCGGTGGACCAGGGTCATCGCATAGCCGTCGGCTTCGCCCTCCGCGCCGGATTTCGCTCCGAGCCGGGGCGCAAAGACCAGCTCGCCCGCCGCCGCCCCCTTGCCAAAATGGTGGATGTCCTCCGCGCTGGTAACGGTGTCAAAGCGCAGCGCCGCATCCAGCCCCTCAACCCGCGCGTCGCGTGCCTCAAGGTTGATATTCGCAAAGCTGTGCCGGGTCTTTCGCGTCATCAGCCGATCGTCGGGGCGCGGGAACTGCAGATCGCGCTCGTTCAACACCTCTTCGCGCAGCACGTTGGTGTTGGCGGCAAGATCGATTGTCCAGCGGCGCAGGCTCTGGCGGGTGCCGGAATGCGTGGCGCGCACGCCGGTTTCATCGGGGAACAAGGCCGTGCCGTTGGCGGCGGCGACATCGGCGATGATTTTGCCGTCTTCCTCCCACACGTTCAATTCGTGGAACATGTGGCGCGGTTCGTATTCGAACCAGCGCACATCGTCGGCGCTGCCATGGCGCGGCATCACCGCCAGCTTCGACGGACGGTCGTTGACCCACGCCGTCATCGGCCCGCCGCGCATGAAGCGGCCAAGATCGGTATCGATCGGCAGCACGGGGAAAACCACCCAGTTTTCGGTGACGAAGAACGTGTGCATCAGGCTCATATGCGGCACGGGGATGATCTGGCTGCGGGTCAGCGCGCCGGTGCGATCTATGATGTCATAGCGGATCTCTGCCGCGCCCATCGGGCCGTTGATCATCGCGCCGATGTTGATCATCTCGCCGGTGACATGGTCGATCTTGGGATGCGCTGAAAAGGTCGTGGAGATGGTGCCCCCGTAATGATCCTCGCCAATGGTGGAAAGATCGCGCGGGTTCAGCACCACCGGCGGCGCGCCTTCCATCAGCGCCAATAGCTTGCCGCCATGGATGATGATGTTGGTGTTGGCGGTGTTGTAGCGCTTGCCGACAACCGAGGGGTCGGCGGTCATCGGGTTGCCGAACACCCCAAACAACCGTTCTCCGGCCGCCCTTTCCAGCTCAAACTTCTCGGTGCGGACCCAACGGTTGCGCATCGCAACACGGCCGTTTTCGATGAAGAAGCCGTAGACCATGCCGTCGCCATCGAACCAGTGATACTCGTCGCCGCGTGTAGGGTGCAGCGGTTCCGGCCCGTTGCGATAGAACACGCCAGCCAGATCGCGGGGTATCTCGCCTTCAATCACCAGATCGGGCGCATCCGCCTCAAAACGGTTGGGCGCGTGGTGGCCATGCAGATAAGGGTGCGGCGGAAAATGCTTGGCCATGGTCGCTATTTCAACATCTCAAGAGGGGTTACGGGGCACGGGTAAAGGACAGTGTGACGTCAATGGCTGGCATTGTCGAACATGTTAAAGTCTGTGGGCAAGTCGCGCACGCCATTGGCTTTGGCGAACGCTTCATATGCGGTGATCATCCGCCGGAAGATTTTTGGGTTCTGTGCAGAGACGTCGTTCGCTTCTGCAGGATCACGGACGAGATTGAAAAGCTGCCATCTGCCTTCCCCTTCCGGCTTGGTCAGGTGCAGGATTTTCCATTCACCGCTGATATAGGCCTTGTTGCCGAACAGCTCGAAGCCCTGACCTTCGGACCGGCCATAGACCGTTCTGGCACGTCCTTTCAGGAACGGCAGCATCGAGCGGCCAGACACCGGTTCGATCTCGCGGTCGCCAATGCGGGTTAAACTGCCATCGACTTTGGCCGCTTCAAGCAATGTGGGGACAATTTCGACAAGCGTTGCAAATGTGCTGGTCTGCCGGCCGCGCTTCAGGCCCCCGCTCGGCCAGGAGACGATCAGCGGCGAACGAATGCCGCCCTCTGCGACAAAGGTCTTGTACAGGCGGTGTCCCGCAGCCCCGGCCTGCGCCCACGGTCGCCCGTAAAAGGCGTAGGAGGACGGCGCGCCCAGATTGTCGAAACTGTTGTCGAAATTACTGGCGATCCAGTCCGTCGCGGGCGGGAAGATCGGGTCGGTGGTGAAATCGATTGCCTCGGCGCCATTGTCCGAGAGAAACACGATGATGGTGTTGTCCTTGATGCCGGTCGCATCGAGATAGGATACCAAACGGCCAATATTCCAGTCGAGCCGGTCAACCATTGCAGCATAGACCGCCATCAGCCGTGCCTGATAGCGCTGCTGCTCGACCGGCAGCGATGCAAAGCGTGGCACTTTCGCGTGCGACGGCGCCATGACTGCATCGTTTGAGATAATCCCGAGCCGTTGCAGGCGCTTGAACCGATTTTCGCGCAACGTGTCCCAGCCGGCGGCATAGGTGCTATCGTATTTCAGGATGAGGTCCCGGGGCGCATGCAAGGGCCAATGCGGCGCGGTGAATGACAGATAGGCAAAAAATGGCTTACCACTCGCCCTCGCCTGTTGAATGCTGTCAATGATCTCGGATGTATAGAAATCGCTTGAATAGAAATCCTTTGGCAACTCAGCGGTCTCGCCGTTGCGCAGATAGGTCACTTTCGGTTTGAACGCGGCATAGCCAGCATCAGAAAAATGGCTCCCGGCACCATCGATCAGGGTAAAGCTGTGATCGAAACCCCTGTCACTGGGTCGCGACTGTTCGCCCAGATGCCATTTGCCGGCCATGATCGTCGTGTAACCGGCGGGCTTCAGCCGTTCGGCGATGGTGGCAACGCGATTGTTGAGAAATCCTTCGTAGCCCGGCTGACCTCGCTGACTGTCAGCGAGGAACTCTGCCATCGTGCCCAGACCGGTGCGATGTTGCTGCACACCGGTCAGCAACATCGCCCGCGATGGCGAGCACATGGGTGACGTTCGAAAGTTGGTGAACGTCGTTCCCCCTGCTGCAAGCGCAGCCAGGTTGGGGGTATCAATCTCACCGCCATATGGGCTGATATCGGAATAGGCCAGATCGTCAGCCAGGATAACGATGATGTTGGGACGCGGCGCGGGTTTTGACGCCGCCTCGCCTGTGTTGGGAACAACAGCAAAGCACGTAAGCAGGGCGGACATGATCAAGGCGAGAGGGTTACGCATCAATTGCTGCATCTCACCTGGACCATGCCCAACCTGGACCGCGCTTTGGCATCCCGTTAAAACTGCACCATGATTTCAGCACCGAACTGACGCGGAGGACGGACGCCGGCAAAGGTGAACAGCCCGGCAACCGGCAGCGTGCTGCTGAGACCGCGGTTATCGAGCAGGTTGCGCCCGAAAACGCTGAACGTCACTTCGGCGCCGCCGAAATCGTGCTTGTAAGACATGGTCGAATCAAGCAGTTCGCGCTCCGCTGACAAGCAGCGCCGGTCATTGGTGACGACGTTCTGCGCCAGCAGCACCGGATCAGCGACGATACAGGTGGTGTATTTGTCAATAAACCGGAAGATGGTGTTCCACTGGAATTCGCCATCACCAACCGGCCGCGTGTAGTCGAAGCCTGCTGACCAGCTGTATTTTGGTGCCCGCCGCAAGTCGAGATCGGACACGTCCCGCCCGGCGCGGACGAAGTTCCGATAATTGGCGTCCAAATAGGTGGCCGAGAAGTTGAACGAGAGGTTGTCCGAGGGCACCGCTACGATTTCAAGCTCGACGCCCTTGATCCGCGCCGATGCCGCATTTTCAACAATGGTTTCCTGCGCGTTGATGACGTTGAACGGCGGCGGCGTAGGACGGACCAGTTCCTCCTGCTTGTCGCTATAATCTGTCTGGAAGAGCGCGATATTGGTGCGAAGCCTGCGATCGAGCCAATCCGCCTTCAGGCCGATTTCGTACGCATCGACGATTTCCGGCTGATACGGCCCGATCGCAGTCGGCGTCGCGGTGCGACCATTGAACCCGCCCGAGCGGAAGCCGCGCGAATAGGACGCATAAACCATTTGGCCACCGTCAAACTTGTAATCCAGGCTGGCACGATATGTGAATTCGCCAAAATCTTCGGCCCCACTGCATTGCGGCACCGTGATCCCCAGCTGGGTTGGGCATGACCCATCAGCGTTGAGGCCAAAGTTTGTGGTGAGCGCTTTTTCGTCGCGCGTGTAGCGCCCGCCAATACCCAGCGTCATGCGATCACTCAGCTTGATCTGCGCGTCAGCAAATGCGGCGTAGCTTTTAGAATCGCCAGTCGTGCGCTGGGTGCGGACGACCGGGACAAATCCGATATTCGTCGTCTGGGTCAACTGGTATTGGCTATCGAAATAAAAGGCGCCGAGCAGCAGATTGAGCCAGCTGTTGACATCGCCTGCAATACGCACTTCCTGAGTGAACTGCTCATAGCGCTGGACGCGCAGCGTGTCGAAAAAGTTGATAGATGCAGAGTCAAAATCCTGACGGACGCTTTCGTCGTTTTTCCGCCAGCCTGTCACCGAAGTGAGCGTGAAATTGCCCAGTTCGACGTTGATCGTGCCGCTGATCGCATCGGTCTTGTTGCGCACCGGCTGCTCGATATTGCCAAACACCGTGTAGAGCAGGCGGCTATTGACCGGGGTGCGATTGCACTGGTTGTCTGGAATCTGGAAGGCGCGTATCAGTCCGAGGCCTGGAACCGGAACCTGCAGGCAAATCAGGTCCGTGTTGTTTGACAGGCTGGCAGTAGCAACCTCGCCATCCTCTTCGATGCGCTCATAGGTGATCACCGCCTCGATATCGTCGGTCGGGGTAATCAGCGCGGTCAGCCCGGCGGTCCAGATTTCATAATTCGGTTGCCTGCGGTTGAGCGTCGCGTTGCGCAGATAACCGTCGGTGTTGTCGTAAAAGAAAAAGCCCTTAAGCGCGAGAAAATTGCCGATCATCGGGGTGTTGACCACCAGCCGCCCGCGCGTGGTGTTGTACTCGGCATAGCCCAGCGATGCCCTGACCCCAAATTCACCGGTGGGCTTGCTGCGCTGCACGTTGATCACCCCGCCGATGGTGTTGCGGCCAAACAGGGTGCCCTGTGGCCCGCGCAGGATTTCAATCGACTCCAGATCAAATGCGTCAAGCAACTGGCCGGTATTCGTGCCGATGAACACACCGTCGACCACCACGCCGACCGCCGGGTCGAAACTTTTTTCGATGTCCTCAAAGCTGATCCCGCGGATAGAGATCGCAGCGGCGCTGGGACCGGCATTGACCGGATCGACCACCAGCCCCGGCACGCGGCCCGCAAAATCGCGCAAGTCATCGATTGCGCCCTGCGACAGTGCCTCGGCATCAAGCGCGGAGACCGCGACCGGAACTTCCTGAAGCGATTCCTCGCGCCGCTGGGCAGTCACCACGATCGTGCGCAGCCCCGTTTCCTGGACCTCCGACGCCTGCTCCTGCGCGGCGACCGGCGTTGCGGTCATCGCCAGCCCGAGCGCCAGAACCGACGTCGACAGATAAGTCGCTGCTCTCATGATTTTCCTCCCTCTCCTGCGGTTGCAACCGCGCGTTTTTTCTGTGATCCTTGTCAAAATGACTGGACCGGCGCACGCGCTCAAGTGTCAAAAATGACAGTCGCCTGCCCCGGTGCTTGGACTAGGATCGCCGCCAAGAGGTCCAGAATGCCGTAACGGCACTTGCGGGGAGAGAGACCGTGCCCACCAAACGCAGCTTCTGCCGCTTCTGCCATGCCAATTGCGCGATGCTGGTCGAGATCGAGGACGACAAGGTGGTGCGCGTTACAGGCGATGCCGAAGATCCGGTGTTCGGCGGCTATACCTGCATCAAGGGGCGGCAACTGCCCGAAGCGCACAACCATCCCGAGCGCCTGCGCGCGTCACTGAAGAAGGTCGATGGCAGTTTTCAGCCCGTCGCGATCGAAGCCGCGCTCGACGAAATTGCGGCCAAGCTGGGGGCGCTGATCGATGCGCATGGTCCAGACAGCGTGGCCGTCTATGCGGGCACCTATGCCTTTCAGAACTCTGCCGGGGTGGCGGCGGCGATGGCATTCGCCAGCGGGCTGGGCAGCCGCCATTTCTATACCAGCGTCACGCTCGACCAGCCTGCCAAGGTCTATACCAGCTTTCAATACGGCCAATGGGCGGGCGGCGGGCACGTGTTCGGTGACGCCGATGTCGCGCTGTTCATCGGCAACAACCCGATCGTGTCGCATTATGGGCCGCCGGGCGGGCTGCCGCCGTTTTCGCCCTCGCGCCGTTTGCGCGATGCGCTGGACCGCGGCCTCAAGATGATCGTCGCCGATCCGCGCAAGAGCGATGTCGCAGCGCTCGCGCACATCCACCTGGCGGTCAAGCCCGGTGAGGACCCCGCGCTGCTGGCGGGCATGATCCATGTTATCCTTGAAGAACGGCTGTATGACGAGTCGTTCGTCCAATCCTATGTCGACGGCCTGGCCGAGCTGAAACGCGCGGTTGCCGGTTTTCCGCCCGCTGCCGCTGCTGC
>NZ_JBGTFM010000112.1:0-2265 GCF_041747255.1 Blastomonas sp.
GCCAGCGCCGACGCCAATGCGCGCGGATTGCCCGAAATCTCCGCACCCGCCCGGTCGGCACCATATTCGCGGGTGCGGCTGATCGCCATTTGCACGATCATCGCGGCAAAGGGCGCGACGATGACTGCGAGGATCATTGCACCGGGGTTGCGGTTGTCGCGGAAGAACAGCCCGAAATTGGCGAGCATCGAAATCGCCCCGGCAATCGTTGCGACCATCGTCATGATCAGCGTGTCATGGTTTTTGACGTGCGCCAGCTCGTGCGCCATCACGCCTTCCACCTCGTCGCGGCTCAACATCTGGATAAGGCCGGTGGTTGCAGCGACGGCGGCATTGGCCGGGTTGCGCCCGGTGGCAAAGGCGTTGGGCGCAGGCTGATCGATGATGTAGACGCGCGGCATCGGCAGCTGCGCGCGCTCGGCCAGCCGGGCAACCATATTGTAGAAATCGGGGTGGCTCTGCGCATTCACTTCAATCGCATTGTGCATCTTCAGCACGATCTTGTCGGCATTCCACAAGGTGAACAGGTTCATGCCGCCTGCGACCAGCAGCGCCAGCATTGCACCGCGCGGTCCGCCGATCGTAAAGCCCAGCGCCATGAACAGGGCCGTCAATGCAGCCAGCAGCATGGTGGTCTTCATCCAGTTCATCGTCTTGTCGTCCGTCCGTTTGTCCAGTGGCGGGGCAGGTGCTTCACATTGTCGCGGCCTGCCCCATATACCCTTGTATCAGATGTAAGTATGCCGGGCCGGGTTTCAATTCCCCTGCCGCTACGGCAAGCGAAGGAGCCTAGTGCCATGACCGACAGCCCGCGCGCCACCCGGCGTCCCGACCATGTGAAGGCGCCCGCGCACTGGGGCAAATCACCGCCTGTGCCTGTACCGCAGCCCATTGCCGCCGATGATGCCGCCGAAGCCGCCAGCGGTCCGACGCGGTTTGGCGACTGGGAACTGAACGGGATCGCAGTGGACTTCTGATGCGGCGGTGGTGATCAGTGGATTGCTGATCGCCGGGCTTTCACCACTCTCGTTCAAGCAATGCAGTGCGCAGGTCGATCGCGACGGCCACAGGCAGCGCGTCGATGGTGAGCGCGCCGGATCGCCCGGCGACGCCGATGTTCACGCTGGCAAGCCCGATGAACCGGTCGATGGCGTTCTGCTTGATGTCCACGCTCTGCACCCGGCGCAACGGCAATATGGTCAGCGCCTGCGTCCAGAAGCCGGTGCGCACATAAAGCTGGTCATTGACCAGCGCAAAACGGTGCGCGCGCCAGTTGGCCCAGCCGCCCAATGGCAGGATGGGCAGGACCAGATACACCAGCGCAAGCCACGGACTGGCGAGCGCCATGCCAATCGCAATGCCGATGATCGGGATGGGCAGCAGCAGCACCATCGATACCCACCACATCGCCGGATCGACGCGGTGCATATCAGCCTCATCCATCGCCCAGCGGATGCGGGTTTCAGCGAGGATCGCGTTCACCTCCGCGCGGCTTGCGAGCGGGGCGATACTGTGATCGCTTTCCTTGTCATTGTCGCTGGCGAGGCTCTGCACTTTCAGGTGAAACCAGCCGAACTTGCGCCGGATTGGCCCGGTTGCAATGACGGCGGCCTGGATGCGGTGCAGTGGCATGACCACATCGGTGAGCGTCAGTGCCCCGCGCCGCCGCCGCAAGCCGCTGGCGGTGCGGTCCAGCCGGAAGCCATGTTCGCGCAGGAAGGTGCGAATGATGCCGCCGACCAGTCCAACCACCGCCAGCCCAAACAGGGCGATCAGTACCCCGATAATCCGGCTGGCCCAATCGAGCCCCATCAGCAGCGCATTGAGCCGTTCAAGCCCCAGCATCTGCACCAGTCGCTTGGGCTCCCACCAGTCCGATGGAAACAGGAAATCGAGATTGTTGATCACCGCGCCGACCAGCGCGAGGAACACCAGCGAGAAATTGAAAACGCCCGCGATCAGCACGCGGCGGCTGTCCATCGCGAACAAGGGGGCGGTGGCTTCATCGGCAACTGCCTGCGCTGATTCGGGAGCGTCGCCTGCAATACTCGCCGTCTCAGCCGCCTTGCGCAGGCGGATCACATCGCGCAGCCGCCCCGCCTCGGCCAGATCGACCGCGTCGAGCACGCCTTCATCGCCGCTGCCGCTGCTGCCGGTTTCCAGCCGCACCCGCGCCATGCCCAGCATCCGGGCGAGCAGTCCCTGCTCAAGGTTCACATCCTGGATGCGCTCATAGGGTATCGAGCGGACATTGCGGCTGATGAT
>NZ_JBGTFM010000113.1:0-3230 GCF_041747255.1 Blastomonas sp.
CTTTGCGCGAATCGGCAAGCTGAAGATGACACGCAAGCCGGTGATCACATCGGACCGCCGCATCGCCGCCTGGGGGCCGCTGAAGGCGAACTACATTTACCTCAAGGTGGGGTTGGCTTGGACATTCGGCCTGCGACACCGTCTAAAGGACATGTACCCCGATGTTCGTTGAAAAAATAACGTATTTGCACCGATGCGATCGTTGAAACATTGGCAATCAGGTGGCCCGATCGTGTCCGTTCCTGCCGAGCAAAAAAATAATGCGACAGCTCGCCTTCGCAGTTGCAATATAATTCGTTGTGTGCCATATGCTCGATTGAATGCGATCCGAAAGGTTTATCTAATGAAGATTACAAAATCAGTGTTGGCAGTTGCCGCGTTGGCATCGCTCGCCGGGGCCCCGGTTCTCGCGCAGGCGACATCTGGCCAGCTTCGCACCGCAAGTGTTGATGCAGAAGACAGTGAAGCTGAAGGCTCCACCGGCATCATCATCGGCGTGGTTGCAGCCGCAGCTGTCATCGGCGGCATCATCATCATCGCCGATGACGATGAACCCAGCAGCCCGTGATTGACACACGCTGATTGACATCAGTTAAAGAAGGCGGCCAACAGGCCGCCTTTTTTATTCATCGCATCGGTCGGGTATGGCGTCGATTGCTGCTGCGGCTTGAGCATGGCGCTTGGTTGCTACCGCCAGCAGCGGACATCACATAATTCTTCCTGCTGCGCCGACGATGGCTTACCGGTATTTTAACTTGCGCGGTGCAAACCTGTGTCATGCCTTGCCCGCCATGCCTGAGCAGGTGTAGGTCCTCTCAAAGCCGGAGCCTCACTGATGCTGTCTGATAAAAAACCCGAAGTTTGCGTGCTGGGGCTGGGCTATATCGGCCTGCCGACAGCCGCGATCATCGCCCGGTCGGGATGCCGGGTACTGGGTGTCGATGTCAGCGAACACGTCGTACAAACAATCGCCGAAGGCCGCATCCACATAGAGGAGGTCGATCTGGACGGTTTGGTCCAGGGGGTCGTCGGGCGGGGCATGTTGCGCACCTCGCTCAGCATCGAGCCCGCCGATATTTTCGTCATCGCGGTTCCCACGCCGTTCGATGATCAGCACGCGCCCGATATCAGCTATGTGCTGCAGGCCGCCAGCACGATCGCCGCGGTGGTGAAGCCCGGCGACTGCATCATTCTCGAATCGACATCACCTGTCGGTACGACCGAGCAGCTGCGTGACCTGATTGCCCGGCTGCGTCCTGACCTCAAGATTCCAGGGTTGACCAGCGATATTCCCGACATTGCGATTGCCTATTGCCCCGAGCGCGTTCTTCCGGGGCGCATTCTTGAGGAACTGACCAACAATGATCGTTCGATCGGCGGCATCACCCCGCGCTGCGCGCGCAAGGCACTGGGCTTTTACAAGCGCTTTGTGCGTGGAGAATGCGTGACCACCGATGCGCGTTCGGCCGAGATGACCAAGCTGGTCGAGAACGCGTTTCGCGATGTCAACATCGCCTTTGCAAACGAACTGTCGATCGTCGCAGACAAGATGGGGCTCGACGTATGGGAGGTGATCCGCCTCGCCAACCGCCACCCGCGCGTCAATATCCTGCAACCAGGCCCCGGTGTCGGCGGGCATTGCATTGCGGTCGACCCTTGGTTCATCATCCATGGCGCGCCTGATGAAACACCGCTGATCCGCACCGCGCGCGGCGTCAACGATGGCAAGATTGACCATGTGCTGGCCAAGGCCGGCGCGATGATCGAGGCGCACAAGCCGTCACGCGTCGCCTGCCTTGGCCTCGCGTTCAAGGCGAACATTGACGATTTCCGGGAAAGCCCTGCCAACAAAGTGGCGCTGGCGCTGGCGCAGCAGTTCGGCAAGCGAATTGCGATCGTTGAACCCTTTGCGGAGCAGCTGCCTGCCTCCTATGCTGATCTGGGCTGCAGCCTGATCGATCTGGATGACGCTATTGAAAGCTGTGACATGTTCATCGTGCTGGTCGATCACGATGTGTTCAAGTCGATCCCGCTGGCCGAGCGTGCTGGCAAGATTGTTTATGACACGCGCGGCATCTGGCCCGATCAGCCTGCCGCATCACCGACGCCCGGGCATTTGCGCCTCGTCGGTTGACCAGCTAGGGCATTTGGCATGGCAATTCTGGTTACAGGAGCAGCCGGGTTCATCGGCCATGCAACCACGCGGGCACTGCTGGCGCGCGGCGAACATGTCATCGGCATCGACAACCTCAATCCCTATTACGACCCGGCATTGAAACACGCACGGCTTGCGGACCTGGCTCAGCTCAACCATGGCCGCTTCGATTTCCATGCACTCGATTTTGCCGATCATGAAGCGCTTGATGCGGCGCTGAAGCCTTATGATATCGACCGGATCGTGCATCTCGGAGCGCAGGCAGGCGTGCGCTACAGCATCGTCAACCCCCGCGCCTATGTGCAGTCCAATCTGGTGGGGCATCTCAACCTGCTTGAACTGGCGCGGCATCGGCAGGTAGCGCATTGTGTCTATGCATCGTCCTCGTCGGTCTACGGCAATTCCGCGACAAGCCCGTTCAGCGTCAATGCCCGGGTTGATCACCCAGTCTCGCTCTATGCCGCGACCAAAAAAGCGGATGAACTCATGAGCGAAACCTACGCGCATCTCTACCGCGTGCCGCTCACGGGCTTGCGCTTCTTCACCGTCTACGGCCCATGGGGACGGCCCGATATGGCGCTGTGGAAATTCACCGCTGCCATTTTGCAGCGCAAGCCGATCGACGTTTTCAATCATGGCGATATGCGCCGCGATTTCACCTACATTGATGATATCGTTGCCGGGGTGATCGCCGCGCTCGACCACCCGGCAGCCGACGATGGCATGGCCAAGCCGGGGGGCAGCATCAGTCCGCACACCATCTACAATATCGGCAACAACCAGCCTGAACCTTTGGCGCGGATGATTGAGGTGCTTGAATCAGCGTGCGGTGAGCGCGCGATCCGCAACCTCCTGCCGATGCAGCCCGGCGATGTCTATGAAACATATGCCGATATCAATGCGATCGCCCATGATCTGGGATATGCACCATCCACCTCAATCGACACCGGCATACCCCGATTTGTTACCTGGTATCGTGAATACACTCGCTGATCCGCATCGCAATTGACCTCATCGACCAGCCCGCATAGAGGGGCGAAGTTTCGCGACAGTGTTGGAGCAGTACGTTCATGAA
>NZ_JBGTFM010000114.1:0-9630 GCF_041747255.1 Blastomonas sp.
GTGCCGATGGCGGTGAGCGACAGCGTGCGCGCTGTGCCCGCCGCAGCGGATACCGTGTCGCCGCCGATCAGCGCGATGCTGTAATGGTTGCACGCCTGGCCAAGGCCACGCACAAAGCCAGCGTCCCAATCCGCGTCACCCGTGAGGCTGTAGCCAAGCAAACAGGCGAGCGGCAGCGCGCCCTTGGCCGCCAGATCTGACACGTTCACCGCGACCAGCTTCCAGGCGACATCCTCTGGCGGATCATCTGGCAGAAAATGCACGCCCTCGCTCAGCATGTCCTTGGTCAGCACCAGCCGCTGCTGGCCGACATCGAGCACAGCCGCGTCATCATCGAACCCACGCGCCGCCGGATGGGTGGCGATGGCGCGGAGCAGGTCAATGAAGGCGGGTTCGGTGGTCATCCGATCGATATATCTGTTTTCCGGAGAAAGCCGGAATCCAGCGGGCCGAGGTGCCACCCCGCCCCTGGACTCCGGCTTCCGCCGGAGAACGGCATCGGCTCGTTACCGCCGCACATCTTTGGCGATCGCATCAAGCAGGCCGTTGGCAAAGCGCGTATCCTTGGCATCGAAGAACGCATGCGCGACATCGAGATATTCGTTGATCACGCTGCCCACCGGCACGTCGCGCCGCGCGAGCAATTCATACGTGCCCGCGCGCAGGATCTGGTGGAGCGTGCGGTCGAGCCGGGTCAGCGACCAGCCATCGGCGAGCCTGCCCTCGATCAGCGCGTCGATCTCGGCCAGACGCGCGGTTGCGCCCTGAACAATGTCGTCAAAGAAATCGACATCGGCCTCGGCATATTGCTCGTCCTCGATCTCTGCACCCAGCCGATGTTCGTGGAACTGATGCAGCAGCTGCGCGATCGGAATCGCCTCCATCGTGTGCTGATACAGCGCCTGCACCGCGGCGAGCCGCGCTGCTGAGCGGGATTTGGATGTTTTGTTCATTGCTGCGGCCTTTATCCCAGGCGCCGACGGACGCTGTCGGCATGCGCGGGCAGGCCTTCCATCTCGGCCAGCGCAACCGCCGCCGGACCAATCGCATCAAGGCCTTCGCGGCCCAGTTCGATAAAGCTGGTGCGCTTCATGAAATCGAGCACCGACAGGCCCGACGAAAACCGCGCGCGCCGCCCGGTGGGCAGCACATGGTTTGGCCCGGCGACATAATCGCCCACCGCTTCGGGCGTTAGCCGGCCGAGGAACACCGATCCGGCGTGGCGCACCTGATCGAACAGGCTTTGCGGGTCATCGACCGCAAGTTCAAGATGCTCTGCGGCCAGTCGGTTGACCAGCGGCATTGCCGCATCGAGCGTATCCACGACGATAATCGCGCCGTTGGTCTGCCACGCCTTGGTCGCGACCTTTTGGGTCGACAGCGCGGCCAGTTGCACGCCGACGATGTCTGCCACGGTGTCGGCAAACGCGGCGTCGTCGGTGAACAGGATCGACTGGCTGGTCGGGTCATGCTCTGACTGGCTGAGCAGATCGGCTGCGATCCATTCCGGGTCGCTCTTGTTATCGGAGACAACGACGATTTCGGAAGGCCCTGCGACCATATCGATGCCGACCACGCCGTAAAGCTGGCGCTTGGCCTCGGCGACCCAGGCGTTGCCGGGGCCGGTGACGACATCGACCGCGCGGATTTTTTCGGTGCCAAAGGCAAGCGCCGCCACCGCCTGCGCGCCGCCGATGCGCCAGACCTCGTCAACGCCCGCCAGATGCGCGGCGGCCAGCACCAACGGGGTGACGATGCCTCTGGGGGTGGGCGTCACCACCACCAGCCGCTCGACCCCGGCCACCTTGGCGGGGATCGCGTTCATCAACAACGATGAGGGATAGGCGGCGCGGCCACCAGGCACATACAGGCCAGCGGCATCGACCGCCGACCAGCGCGCCCCGAGCCTGACGCCCGCCGCATCGGTATAGTCGCGGTTCTCGGGCAACTGCGCGGCATGATAGGCGCGGATGCGGTCGGCGGCGAGGTTGAGCGCATCGCGCAGCGCGTCCGGCAGATCGGCATAAGCGGCGGCGCACGCATCCTTGCCGATGCTCCAGCCACCACCGGGCAGGCTGTGATTGTCGAACCGTGCGGTATAGTCGATCAGCGCCGCATCGCCCCGCGCCTTCACATCGGCGATGTTCGCGGTGACATCGCGGCTGACCTCAATGTCGCTCTCGCGGCGGCCCCGCACCAGCCGCGCAAAGGCGACGTCGAAATCCTTGTCGCGGGTGGAAAGGCGCAAGGTCACGCCGCCTCGCTCCGCGCCGCTGCAAGATCGCGAAACGCCGACATCAACGGCCCCAGCCGCGCGTGATCCTTCTTGAGCGCGGCGCGGTTGATGATCAGCCGGGCAGAGACGTGAACGATCACCTCGGTCTCGACCAGCCCGTTGTCGCGCAAAGTGCGACCGGAATCGACCAGATCGACAATCCGCCGCGACAGGCCCAGCGATGGCGCCAACTCCATCGCACCGTTCAGCTTGACGCACTCGGCCTGCACCCCCTGGCGCTCAAAATGCCTGCGCGTGATGTTGGGGTATTTGGTGGCGATACGGATGTGCGATGGCCGGGGTTCGGGCACGCCCGCTGCGTCGGCGGGCTCTGCCACCGAAAGGCGGCAATGGCCGAAATCGAGGTCAACCGGCGCATAAAGCTCAGAATAATCGAATTCGTCGATCACATCGGAGCCGACGATGCCAATCTGCGCTGCGCCATGTGCGACGAAAGTCGCCACATCAAAAGCGCGCACCCGGATGATGTCCATATCGGGCCGGTTGGTGGCAAAGCGCAGCGCGCGGGCCTTGGGATCGTGAAAATCGGTGGCGGGCGTGATCCCTACGCGCGCGAGCACGGGCAGCGCATCTTCAAGAATGCGGCCCTTTGGGATTGCAAAGATCAGCGTGTCAGCCATGGTCGGCGCATGTAGGGACAAGCAAGGCAAAGGGCAACATGAACCGGCAGTACCGGTCGCGCGCACCCTGGCTGTCACGGTTCTTACGCGCAAACGGGCTAAGGCTGCATTTCGCGCCGGGGAGGCCGGGCAAGGCCCGAGACGGCGCGCGGGGTTTTGCAGGTTGAATGCACCGATGTTTATAGGCGATGGCTTGTCGGGATCCGCGGCTGTGGGCGCGGATATCGATGCGCGCGCGTATGTGCAGCAGTTGCAGGCAGATGGCCCGCAAACCTTGGTCACCAATGTGACGTCGGACATGCTGCTGATTGAGCACGCTGGCTTTGCGCTACCGACGACAGTCAACCATGGTGATCTGGGGGCAAGTTACGTTGTCGCGCCGCACAGCGCCTATGTGCTTTACGCGCGCGAGGAGCTTGGGCTGGTCGATCTGGGTTGGCTGAAGCGTCCGGCACAGGTGATCATCGCGCTGGCGGACCGGTTGTTCAAAGCGCTCCGGATCAACACTGTCGTGCTGATCGACAACTGGCTGCTCTCGACCAACCTGCACGGGGCCTGGCACGGCGAGGGGCTGGCCGATATTCGCGCGCGGCTCATCGCTGACTATCCCGATCATTTTCTCGGCGTGCGGTCGGTTGATCGCTGGACTGACCCGCGTCTGCCGACCGCGCTTGCCGCCGATGGCTGGATCATGCTGCCCAGCCGGATCATCTGGGTCACTGACGACCTCAAGCGCGACTGGGCTGCGCGCAACAACGTCAAGAATGATCGGCGCAAGCTCAGGCAATCGGGCCTGACCGTCGAGGATCTGACGCAGCCGAGCGATGCCGAGGCCGAACGGATCGTGGCGCTCTACAAAATGCTGTATGTCGAGAAATATTCGGCGCTGAACCCGCAGTACTCGGCGGCATGGCTCAAGCTGGCGATGGCGTGCGGGTTGCTGAAGATGCGCGTGGCGCGCGACGCGGACGGGCAGATCATGGCGGCTGCGGGCTTTGTCGTGCGCGGTGATGTCGCGACCAACCCACTGCTGGGCTATGATACCGCGCAGCCGCAAGCAGCAGGCCTGTATCGCATCGCCTGCTATATGTTTGGTGACTATGCCTGCGCGCATGGCCTGCGAGTCAACGGCTCGGCCGGGGCGGGCGACTTCAAGCGCCAGCGCGGCGCGCGCAGCGAGATCGAATATACCGCTTTTTATGCCCGGCACCTGCCACGCTGGCGGCGGTGGCCGCTGCATCTGATCGCGACCTTGCTGACGGTGCTGGTCATGCCAGTGATGGCCAGGCGGATGCTCTGATCACGCGGCTCCGAGAAACGCTTCCATCGCGGCGATCAACGCCTCGGGGTTTTCCCAGGGCACGAAATGACCGCCCGGGGCCTTCACCAACGTCAGGTTAGGCACCAAGGCGTCGATCCCCTCCAGCAATGACGGGCGCAATGCATGGTCATCCATTGCCCAGAACAGCAATGTCGGCTGGACGACTGGCGGGAAGGGCCGGTCGAGGAACGCAGGGCGCGGCGTCTCGCCCTGCATCGGCGGTACGATCAGCGCGCTGGCGCGATACCAGTTGAGCATTGCGGTAAATGCGCCGGGGGTCTGCCACTGGCTGAGATATATTGCGCGCTCCTCAGGCGTCATCCGCGATGCGGCGCTGGGTTCAAGAAAGCGCGAATCGAAATAGCTGTCCCAGCCCATCTGCAGCACTTTGTCCTCGAAATCGCTCTGGCGAATCTCGGAAATATATTGCGCCGATGCGCGCTGGTCCGGGTCATCGAACAGCGCCTTTTGATAGGTGAACGGGTGCGGCGCATTGGCAAGGACGAGCCGCTGCACGCGCCCGGGGTGCTTGATCGCCGCCATCCAGGCCATCGCCCCGCCCCAATCGTGGCCCACCAGCGTAAAGCCATCGATGCCCAAATGGTCGGCGAGCGCGATCAGGTCAGCCAGAATGTGCTTTGGCTGATAGGCATCGATGTCCGCAGGCTTGGATGACCCGGCATAGCCGCGCTGATCGGGAGCGATCAGGCGGTAGCGATCGGCGAAATTGGCCATGACAAAGCGCCATGTGCGATGCGATTCGGGAAAGCCGTGCAGCAGGATCATCGGCGGCGCATCGGCTGGCCCCGTGATGGCGACATCGAGTTCCACGCCGGTGGGCAGGGCAATGCGGGTGAGCGGCAAATCGGGCATCAGATCAACCGGTCACGTCCGCCCGCGCGTCAACGGCACCTCGGGGATAGGGATGAACTCCTCATCATCGCCCGGCACCATTGGGAAATCGCCAGCGTTCCAGCGATCAGCCGCCGCGCGGATGCGCTCATTGGTCGATCCAACGAAATTCCACCAGATGTGCCGCTCAGACCCGAACGCGCCGCCGCCCAGCAGCATCGCGCGGCCACCGGTGATGCTGTCGATCCGCGGCTTGCTGCCCGGCGCGATCAGGTAAAGCCGATAGGGCTCGAGCGGAATGCCGTCGAGCGCGCCGTCGCCATCAACCAGCATTACCGCGCGTTCGTCCGCCTCGCTGTCGATGGGCGCGCTGCCGCCTGCGCCGAGCATGACATCGGCGTAGATCGTCGGGCTGTGGCAGGTGGTCGGCGCGCTCTGGCCCCAGAGCGTCCCCATGATGATTCGCGCGCTGACGCCGGTGTCTTCGATCCGGGGCAGGGCGTCGGCACCCACATTTTCAAACGCCGGTTCTGCGTCTTCCAGCGCATCGGGAAGCGCCAGCCAGGTCTGCATGCCAAACATCGCCGCGCCGCGCGCCATTTCGGCGGGCGGGCTGCGTTCGGAATGGACGATACCGCTGCCTGCGGTCATCAGATTGACCTCGCCGGGGCGGATCGTCTGGAACGTGCCCAGCGAATCGCGATGATCGATCGCGCCGTCGAACAGATAGGTCACCGTCGCCAGCCCGATGTGCGGGTGCGGCCGAACGCCCAGATCGCGCCCGATATCAAGCTGCGCCGGACCGAATTCGTCGACGAAGATGAACGGCCCGACCATCGCGCGCGCCTTTTGCGGCAGCACCCGTCGCACCCTGAAACCGCCAAGGTCGTGCGTGGTGGGCGACAGGGTGAGCGAGATGGGGCTGGTCATACACGGACTCCGAACCTGCGCTGCAAGCGACGATGGCGGTGAAGAAAAAACGCGCTGGTTATCCGCCGCGTCAGGCTTGGCAGCATGCTGGGCTCGAATGCCAGCGCGTCGGTTACCCGGCAGCCGGTGCCTTCATCGCTGAAGGTCCGTTCGTGCCGCCAGCTTTTCATGCCGGTCATCGGTGATTGTTCGACAAAGCCGACGCCAGACTCAAGCACTTCGAGTGTGAGGTGGCTGGTGCCAACAGGAAAGAACCCGCCAAGCAGAAGCCTGCTGCGGAACAGGCGCTGGCCGGGAACAAACGGAACATCGGTCAGGCTATGCACACCGGCAGGCGCGGTCATGCGCAAAATGGGCATCATTTCCTGTTTCAGCCCGTCGAGCGATATCGCGGCGCGCCACACGTCCTGTCGGTTGGCGGCGAGATGTGAGGTGAACGAGAGCGTTTGCAGAGCCAGCGTTACTCTCCCGGCGCCCTTGCCTTGATCGCCAGCGCGTGTACCTTTTGCCCCGGCAGGTCGCCGAGCGCGCTATTGACCATGCGCTGGCGCTCAAGCCGCGATTTGCCCTCGAACGCCGCGCTTTCGATCTCGACCGTAAAGTGCGATTCGCCGCTGCCATCATCGCCGCTGTGGCCGCTGTGCTGCTGGCTGTCGTTGATCACCGCCAGCCGGGTCGGCGCGAGCGCTGCCTGCAGCCGGTTTTCGATTTCGCTGGCCATCGGCCCCTTGGTTTTCATGTTCATGGCCCCCTATATAGACGTTTCACCGCCAGATTGCGAGGCGGCGCAAAGCAACGGACCAGCGATAACTTGGCAAGCACGGGCGGATCAAATCAGGACAATGGCAACGCGCGCCGTCGCAGCCGCTTTCATGGCCGGGTGGAAGGCACGGGCCGGTTCTGCGACTGGCCCGAGTGTCAGGAGGACGGCGAGTTTCGCGCGCCGCCCGATGCGCACGAACGGCGCGGTGCGCGCTTCGATGGCCCCGGCCGCTATCGCTGGTATTGCCTAGAGCACATCCGCGAGTTCAACCAGCGCTACGATTTCTTCGCCGGGATGAGCCCCGACGAGATTTACGAAGCACAGCGCCCCACCGCTGGCTGGGACCGCGAGACCCGCGCGTTCGCTGCCGGGGCGGGGCAAACCCCGCGCTGGTCAGATTTTGCCGATCCAATTGACGCCATCGGCGCGCGCTTCAGGCAGAACCTCAAAGATCGCGCCAGCATGGCAGCGGCAGACGCCCGGTTGAACGAGGTTGACCGCAAGGCCCTGAAAACGCTGGGGCTGGGCGGCGATGCCACCCGCGATACGATCCGAAAGGCCTATTCGCGGCTGGTGCGCGCCTATCATCCTGATCGCAATGGCGGTGACCGCGCGCACGAGAAGGCCTTGCAGGAGGTCATCGCCGCCTATACGCACTTGCGCAAAGTTTCCGTCTTCGCGTGATCTCCTGCGCGCGAGGCCCATCCGCACAATAGACAACAGCAAAGACCCAAGCATGACCGATATTTCGAACATACAGCCCGACAGCCGCGACAGCACCCTGCTCGATGCGCCCGACCGGATGATCAGTGCCCGCGACGTGTTCGGCGTTGACATTGACATGCAGGTGCCCGCGTTCAGCGAGGCCGACGAGCGCGTTCCCGATCTTGACCCGTCCTATGTGTTCGACCCGGAAACCACGATGTCGATCCTCGCAGGCTTTGCGCACAACCGCCGCGTGATGGTGCAGGGCTATCACGGCACGGGCAAGTCGACGCACATCGAACAGGTCGCAGCGCGGCTCAACTGGCCGTGCATCCGCATCAACCTTGATGCGCACATCAGCCGCATCGATCTGGTCGGCCGCGATGCCATCGTGCTCAAGGATGGCCAGCAGGTCACCGAGTTCCGCGAAGGCCTGCTGCCGTGGGCGCTGCAGACGCCGACGGCTTTGGTGTTCGATGAATATGATGCGGGCCGCCCCGACGTCATGTTCGTCATCCAGCGGGTGCTGGAAACAGAGGGCAAGCTGACGCTGCTCGACCAGAACCGCGTGATCCGACCCAACCCCTATTTCCGCCTGTTCGCCACCGCCAATACGGTGGGGCTGGGCGATACCAGCGGGTTGTATCACGGCACCCAGCAGATCAACCAGGGGCAGATGGACCGCTGGAACATCGTGTGCACGCTCAATTATCTGCCCGCCGAGACCGAGGCCAGGGTCGTGCTCGCCAAGGTTGGCGAAACCGATCCGCAGGTGGTCAAGAACATGGTCAAGGTGGCGGATCTGACCCGGCAGGGCTTCGTCAACGGCGATATCTCGACTGTGATGAGCCCGCGCACCGTGATCAGCTGGGCGCAGAACGCCGCGATCTTCCACAACATTGGCTTCGCCTTCCGTTTGTCGTTCCTCAACAAATGCGACGAGGCCGAGCGGATGCTGGTCGCCGAATATTACCAGCGCGTGTTTGGCGAGGATCTGCCCGAGAGCGTTGTCGGGCGGGGGTAGCGACGAGGGTGCAATGGACACGGCTACGGCGATTGCAAAATTGAAGGCGCATGAAGCAGAGCTGCGCAGCATGGGCGTCGATAGGCTCTCGTTGTTTGGGTCAACCGCCCGAGGCGAGGAGCAGGTAGAGTCCGACATCGATCTTGCCGCCCGTTTTTCGGCTGATGCAAAAGTCGGTGGGTTCGCCTTTGTAGCTATTGCCGATCGCCTCGAAACCATTTTGCGTTCCAAGGTGGACCTTATCGCAGAACCTGCGCGCAAACCCAGAATGCAGCAGCAGATTGACCGGGACCGGGTTAATGTCTTCTAGCCGCGAGCAGCAAAGGCTTCAGGACATCATCGAGAATGTCGAGGCAGCACAGGCCTATATCGGAAACCTGTCGATCGAAGAGTTTGCCCGCAACCAGATGATGGTCGATGCAGTAGAACGGTGCCTCCAGCGTGTGACAGAAGCGGTGATGAAGATTGGCGAGCAGCGCTTTGAGGAGATCGCGCCGGATGTTTCATTTCACGAGGTGCGCGGCTTAGGGAATAGGTTGCGGCATTAATATGATATTCTCGACGAATCGGTGATTTACAATACAGTGACCGAGAGTGTGCCAATTTTGCTGGCAAGATGCCGTGCGGCATTGGACCAGTGACACACTTGCTGGTCACTAGTGTCATATTGATATAATACACCCGCTGTGTTCAAGAAAATGCGATTCGGATCAGGGCGATTGGGCGGCGGCGGCGCTTCTGCTGCGGATTCCGTCTGGCCACCGCCCGGCCTCGGCGAAGCGCGCAATCCTTGGACAGAACCGGCAACGCCCGATGCGCCGATCATCCTCAAGTCGCCGCGCACCCGCCGCTGGTGGGCGGTGCGGATTACCGCTGCGCTGGTTGCCCTGTTGCTGATCATGATCGCGTGGCTGGCAATCACCGCGCCGCTCTCCAAGTCCCTGCAGCCGATTGCACCGCCGGAGATCACATTGCTCGCCGCCGATGGCAGCCCGATAGCGCGCAGCGGCGCCGTTGTGGAAGCGCCGGTGGTGGTTGACCGGCTACCCGATCATGTCGTGCAGGCGTTTCTCGCGATCGAGGACCGGCGGTTTTATTCGCATTGGGGCATCGATCCAC
>NZ_JBGTFM010000115.1:0-11848 GCF_041747255.1 Blastomonas sp.
TCGGCAGCGGTTGGTGAGTGCCCTGAGCGGATGATGGATAAGCAAGCTGTTCATGTGCAGATCACCTCTGTGGTGGCTGAGGCCTGATCGCCGAAGGGCTGGTTGCGCAGCACGGTTGCTGAAGCGATTGTCGCCTGTCCGTCCTGTCCGATCAGTTGATAAAGCGGGAACTTTTTCTGATAGCTCATCCGCACTGTATAGAGCACAACGTCGCGCGCACCGCCGACGCCCGAGCGGCCGAGGTCCGAATCCCAGATGCCGTTACCGTTCTCGTCAGTAAAGCATTCGCCTGCATCGCGGATGCCATTGTCGTTGGTGTCTTCGAACTCTTCGGGCAGGCCCACCTTGGCAAAATCACGATAGTTGCGACGTTCATAAGCGAATGAAGCATTGTTCGCGAGCGGGCCAAGATTTTGGCGCACATTCGCATCGAGCGTCGCGACTGCCCCCCCGGCTGTTTCAAGCGCGGAATCGCGCCCCGCCTTTTGCACCGCGCCATCCAAAATGGCGCGCGCATAAACGTTATAGCCAAGATCGAACACGCCGAGCAGCAGCATGAGGAAGGTGGGGGCGATGAGGCCGAACTCGACCGCCGTCACTCCGCGCTTTTCAGCCCCGAGCGTTTTGACAAAGCCCATGCCGCGCGTCATTTGGTCAGCCTCAGTTCTGAAATCTGCTTGGCGATGTTCTGGAAGGCAGTGTTGAGCTGGCCGCTATCTGCTGCGGTAAAGGCGCTGCCACTGCTGGCGCAGGTTTGCAGATCGGTGGTCAGCGTGGTGCCGAAGGCGATCACCCACAGCCTGATCCCCTTGCCCTTGATCGCCTCGCAGATCGCGAGATAGCGGCGGCGCTGGCGTTCGAGCTGGGTCGGGTTGTTGCTGCCGCCGGTTACGCGCTGGTCGAGCATTTCGGTGCCATACATGCTGGCGACGAAATCATAGCTGGTCAGTTCACCATCGGTCATGAAGATCATATGCCGCCCGACGGTTCCGGCATTGCCTGGCGGTGCGTTGACGGTGCTTTGGAAAATACCTTGTGGTGACGCGAGCCGCGCCCCCCACAGCAGGCCGACATCATGATAGGTACCACCGACGGCAACCAGCGAGTTGACATAGTTCTGCACTTCGGTGCGTGCCATGGTGGCGAGCAGGCGCGACTTGGTCGGGCACGCGGTGGAACGGCCACCATCACGCCGATAGTAAACATCTTGCCAATAAGGCTTCCATTTGGTGATGTCGCTGTTGGGCACCATGTCGATGTTTAGATCATGGGCATTGCCGCTGCCATCCACAGTGATCCCGGTGCTGCCCGAATAGGCAATATTGCCGCCGGCAATCGTCTGGCGTTCCTCAATGCATCCGCCCCAGCGTGATGTCGACCCGTTCGTCTGGGTCGGCAGCAGCACAGCCGGGTTTGCGGTCTTGATCGAACGCAGCAGGTCATACGTGGGGTAGTTGCGCTGCAAATACTCCCAATAGGCAAAAGTTGCGCCCGCCTGCCATGTCGGCGATTGGGTGACGGTCGTCGTTTCACGGGTCCGCCGCCTCACGCACGACTTGTTGCCCCCCCCGCTCCAGCTGGGCGCCACTCCACCCCAGGTCCAGGGCGCGTAGGTCGTCGTCGTGTTGCCGGAAACAACAGGATTGGCTTCCGGGTCCGGGCGAAAATTCCAGCCGCCACCTTGGTCGAAATCCTGATTGTTGCCATAGCTTGTACATTTGGATCGGTTGATGTTGACGCCATAGGTCTGATAATCGACCTCGGTGGTTGTCGAGGTGACTTGCCAGATCGGGCGACGCGACTGATAGTCCCAGCTGTCTGCGACGTTGCCGCCACTCAGCCACTGCGGGTTGGTGTCATACAGCAGCTCACCCACGTTGACGTTGGTCGAATAGGGCACGAATGAATAACGGATACGCGTGTTGCTGCCCACCGCCGCGCCTGCCAGCGTGTCGTAAAAATCCATCACCGAATTGCGCAGCGATGTGATCTTGACGATCGAACCGCCACTGCCAGTCGGAATGGAGTCATTCATCGATCCGGTCACGTCGAGCACGAAGGTGACATCGGAATTGCTGACGTTGAGTTCCGCCTCGCATTCGACCTCGATGGGGATGGACTCTTTACCGAAGATTCCCATGATCGTTGTGGGAACAACTGTTGAGGCGGTGCCAACCACGCGGCTGCTGCCCGACGGGTTGGTGGTGTTGAACACCACATCGGTGCTTTCGTTGTAGCCTTCCTTGAAGTTGATATCAAAAAAGTCCTGCGCTTGTGCCTGTGCCGCCGTGCTGTAGTTTGTCTGCTGCATTGCGCGGCGACCCGCCAGCACCCCGGCATCGCACGCCTGTTGGATGCGGGACTTGACCATATACGCGCGGCTCATATCGACCGCGCCGCCGATCATCCCGGCCATCGGCAATATGCTGGCCGCAACAATCGGCAGGACATTGCCCGCTCTGGATGCCAGCAACCGATTGAACAACGGCCGTCGCAGCGCATGAGCGCGGCCCGTTGAAGCGATCGGCACGGCGTCTTGCCCGCTTGCGTTGTGCTGATATGTGCTGTTCATGCTGGCTAATGTCCCAATTCACGTATCCAGCGTTTTACGCGCGCAATGGTAAGCAGCCTTCCAAGGGAGTTGGTTATCGCCGCCTTAACCTCGTTCGAGGGCGGAAATCGGCTAGCTTGACGTTACATGTTGCCGCCTGAAATCCGAATTTCACCGCTGATTGGGCTGGTTAGCGCTTATGGCGATGCGTCCATGCAGTCATGGTGCGTGGCATTGTTTGCCTTCGATGCGCAGATGGCCTCGATTGTGCGCGGAGCGCGTGAACCGATGCTCGCGCAGATCCGGCTGCAGTGGTGGCTTGACGTCATGACGCAACCCGCAGCGTTGCGGCCCTCGGCCAATCCGGTGGTGGCAGGTCTGTTGCCGGCCGAAGCGGCAGGGGTTGATCTTACTGCGGCATTGGGGCCGGTGGTGCGCGGCTGGGAGGCGCTGCTGGCCCCGAACGATGCGGGCGCATGGCAGGCCTATGTCGAGGGCAGGGGGCAGCTGTTTACGGTGTTCGATCAACTGGCGGGCACAGGCGTGCGCGATACATCGCTGCGGCTGGGGCGCATTTGGGCGGCATGGTCATGGGTGCGCGAAGACGCTGGTGCTGCCGACGCGCAGCGCTTTGCCATCAGCGCCGATGATCTTGCCTGGCTGGCGAGCGTGCGGCTGCCGCGCAGATTGCGACCGCTCTCGATGCTTGGCCGCGCCGCTCTGCTTGACATCCGGCGCGCCAGATTTGATCTTCCGCCAGGCAGGCCCGCGCTATTTGCAGCCCTGGTCTGGCATGGGCTGACAGGGTGGTAACAGCGGTCTGCAGAGCGGGGGAAATGACATGGGGCGTGTTCTGTTGGGCGGGCTTGCCGCAATCGCCTTGTTGCTCGGGGGATTTTTCTTGATCCGTGCGCAGCAGCAGGATGACGCGCTGGCCAAGCTGACTGCGCCACCCCCGCCGCCCGATGAAGGCCTGCCCCTGGCCGATCCGGGTACGATGCGCGGTCCCGATCCGCCCGAGGTGACCGAACTCACCCGCGAGGAGCGCCGCTTTGCCCGGCATGACCGCAACCGCGACGGCATCATCACGCGCGAGGAGCTGCTCGCCAGCCGCACCAAGGCATTCAAGGCGCTGGACACAGATGGCAACAACCTGCTTACATTCGAAGAGTGGGCGGTCGCCACATCGCAGCGTTTCCTCAAGGCAGATGCCGATGGCGATGGTCGTCTGACGCCGCAGGAGTTTGCGACAACAAAACCTAAGAAAGCCCCCGCAGCTGCTTGTAAATGCTGACCTATTCTGCGGCAACCAGGAGGGATTGACAGGCGATCCAGCGCTGCAAGTCGGCACGCGCGCGCGATGTCAGCGCTTCCTTGCGCGCCTTTT
This sequence comes from Blastomonas sp., assembly GCF_041747255.1. Classification (GTDB taxonomy): domain Bacteria; phylum Pseudomonadota; class Alphaproteobacteria; order Sphingomonadales; family Sphingomonadaceae; genus Blastomonas. The sequence goes on from NZ_JBGTFM010000115.1 coordinate 3,939, forward strand.
TGTGGATTTTTCCCTCGGGCGGCGGAAACAGGCCGAAATTGACGTTCATCGGCTGAAACGCGCTCGCATCGGCGCCGCCGGTGATATGGCCGAGCAAGGCGCCCAGCGCGGTCGTCTGCGGCGGTGCATCAAGCCGTTCACCGCGCAGTTCTGACGCTGCGAACCGCCCTGCGAGCAAACCGATGCTGGCGCTTTCAACATAGCCCTCGCACCCGGTCATCTGCCCGGCAAAGCGAATGTGCGGCGCCTGCTTCAGCCGCAGCTGCGCATCGAGCAGGCGGGGCGAATTGATAAAGGTGTTACGGTGCAGTCCACCAAGCCGCGCGAACTCTGCCTTTTCCAGTCCAGGGATGGTGCGGAACAGCGCGACCTGCGCGGCATGCTTCAGCTTGGTCTGAAAACCGACCATGTTCCACAAGGTGCCCAGCTTGTTGTCCTGCCGCAACTGAACGACGGCATAGGCCCAGCGCCCGGTGCGCGGATTGTCCAGCCCCACCGGTTTCATCGGGCCAAAACGCAGCGTCTCTACCCCGCGCGCCGCCATGACCTCAATCGGCATGCAGCCTTCGAAATAGGGGGTATCTTTTTCCCATTGCTTGAACTCGGTCTTTTCGCCGTCGATCAATCCTTGGTGGAATGCAAGATACTGTTCCTTGTCCATCGGGCAGTTGATATAATCCTTGCCGTCGCCCTCCGGCCCCACCTTGTCCCAGCGGCTTGCCATCCAGCAGATGTCCATGTCGATGCTGTCGCGGTGAACAATGGGCGCAATCGCGTCAAAAAAAGCGAGAGCATCCTCGCCGGTGGCAGCGCCGATCGATTGTGCCAATGTCATCGCGGTCAGTGGGCCGGTGGCCACAATCGTCATGCCTTGATCGGGCAGGGCGTCAATCCGTTCGCGCGCGACGTGGATATTCGGGTGCTCGCTCAAAGCCCTGGTAACATATCCTGAGAAATGATCACGGTCGACGGCGAGCGCCGATCCGGCGGGAACCTTGGAAGATTCCGCTGCTGCCATGATCAGCGAGCCGAGCGTGCGCATCTCCTGATGCAGCAGGCCCACCGCATTGCGGTCCGCGTCGTCGGAGCGAAAGCTGTTGGAACAGACCAGCTCGGCAAGCCCGTCGGTCTGGTGCGCTGCTGTCATGTCGCCGCTGCCGCGCATTTCCGACAGGCGCACCTTGATGCCAGCCTCGGCGAGCTGCCATGCCGCCTCGGATCCGGCGAGCCCGCCACCGATGATGTGTACCTGATGTTGAAATTCTTGCGTCTTGGTCATGTCTTGCCCAATAGCGGCAAGTGTGCGCTTTGCACAGGGTCCAGCGTCTTGATTGCGACTGTGGAAGGCTGGACGGCGCCAAAACGGGGGCAGTGAACATGGTGGTCAAACGCGCGCTGGCAGACTCCCGGCCTTGGCTGCTGCTCAGCCTTATCGCCGGGATCAGCTATTATTTCCTGCGCGATAACAATATTCCGGGTCTCTATCTGATCATCTGGAAAGGGCTGGGCGTCGGCTTTCTGGCGGTGTTCGCCGTTGTGCGCCATCACTCGACGGATGGTCGCCTGATGGCCGCGATCATGGCCTTCGGGTCGCTGGGCGACATGTTGATTGAGATCGACATGATCTATGGCGCGGTGGCGTTCCTGATTGGCCATATCATCGCGATTGCCCTTTATCTGCGCCATCGCCGGGCGCGGCTTGCGTTCAGCCAACGGCTGTTTGCCATCGTAATGGTGCCCTGCGTGGTGCTGATCGCTTGGGCGCTGCCGTTTGATCGCAGCGGCGGACCGGGCATCGCGATTTACACGCTGTTTCTTGGTGCCATGGCAGCGATGGCGTGGACCAGCAATTTCCCGCGCTACCGGGTCGGCACGGGCGCCTTGCTGTTTGTGATCTCAGACCTGCTGATTTTTGCACGGCTGGGGCCACTTGATGGCTCTGTGTTGCCCGACTTGCTGATTTGGCCGACCTATTATTTTGGCCAGTTCCTGATCTGCACCGGTGTCATCCTGACGCTGCGTCATAAGGACCCAAGAGTCGCGGCTTGATCAGCAACCGCGCAACTGTTATAACATTGGTATGAACAAGCCCCTCAAACTCATCAAGATCGGCAACTCCACCGGCGTCATTTTGCCGCAGGATTTGCTTGCGCATCTCAATCTCTCGCAGGGTGACGAAGTATCGGTCATAAAGCAGGCCGATGGCATTGCCTTGAAGTCGGTTGACCCGGAGTTTGACAAGCAGATGGAAAAGGCGCGAGGCATCATGTCGCAGTACAGCAACGCCCTTCGCGAACTGGCGAAATGAATGCGCGACTGGATATGGGTGCGACTGGATGTCGTGTTGGCCTTGCATGAAGAGCAAATTTCCAAGCACGGCGGCATCAGCGGCATCAGGGATGCGGGGCTGATTGAAAGCGCCTTGGCGCGTCCTCAAAACTTGGCAGCCTATGGCGACCCGGACGCTTCGGCGTTGGCCGCAGCTTACGCGTTCGGCTTGGCGCGAAATCATCCGTTTGCTGATGGCAACAAGCGCACGGCAGCTGTAACGATGTTGCTGTTTCTGGCACTCAACGATGTGGCGTTTGAGATCAGCGAGGCGGAATTGGTCGTGATGACGCTGGCACTGGCCGCTGGCGACCTCACCGAAGATGAGGTCGCCACGTGGTTGCGCGATCATATCGTCGCTTTGCTTTAAGGAGCGCAATTATTCCGGCTGTGCCTCTGTTTCAATTGCAGGCTCTTCACCCTCATGCTCATCCTCGGCAATGCGCGCCGCGCTAACGACGTGCTCGTTGTCGGCAACATTGAACAGCCGGACACCGGCGGAATTGCGACCGATCACCCGCATCGTCGACAGTCCGAGCCGGATCAGCTTGGCCTGATTGGTGACCAGCATCAGCTGGTCGCTCAGGTGGGCGGGGAAGCTGGCAAGCACCGGGCCGTTGCGGGCGATATTGTCGATATTGGTGATGCCCTGGCCACCGCGATTGGTGCGGCGATAGTCATAGGCCGAGGAGAGCTTGCCATAGCCGTTGGCGCACACGGTGAGGATGAACTGTTCGGCTGCCGCAAACTCGGCGACCCGTTCAGGCGGCAGCGTGGGTTCCGCCTCATTGCCTTTCCAGGGTGCCGCACGCAGATAATCGTCGCGTTCCTCGGTCGTGGCAGCGAAGCCACCCAGAATCGAGAGCGAGATCACCTCATCGCCGTTCTTCAGCGTCATCCCGCGCACTCCGGTGGATGTGCGGCTCTGAAATTCGCGCACATCGGTTGCGGCAAACCGGATTGCCTTGCCCTGTCTGGTCGCCAGCAGCACGTCATCGCCCTCGGTGAGCACCGCGACGCCGATCAGCCGGTCATCCGATCCCTCATCGAACCGCATCGCGATCTTGCCGTTGGTCGGCACGTTGGTGAAGGCGTCCATAGCGTTGCGCCGCACCGTGCCGTTGGCCGTCGCGAACATCACATGCAGGTCGGCCCAGCTCGCCTCGTCCTCGGGCAGGGCGAGTACCGTCTGGATCGTCTCGCCCGTCGCCAGCGGCAGCAGGTTGATCATCGGACGGCCGCGCGTTGCCGGGCCGCCTTCGGGCAGGCGCCAGACCTTCTTGCGATACACCTTGCCGTGGGTCGAAAAGAACAGCACCGGGGTGTGGGTCGAGGTGACGAACATGCTGGTCACCGCGTCTTCATCCTTGGTGGTCATGCCCGAACGGCCCTTGCCGCCGCGCGCCTGCGCTCGGAAAGCGTCGAGCGGGGTGCGCTTGATATAGCCCTGCAGGGTGACGGTGACGACCATCTCCTCGCGCTCGATCAGGTCTTCGTCCTCGATCCCGTCCCACGCGGGGGCGATCACCGACAGGCGTGGGGTGGCAAATTCATCGCGCACCGCGATCAGCTCGGCACGCAGCACGTCGTAAAGCTTCTGCCGGTCGCCCAATATTGCCAGATACTCTTCAATACTCGCAGCAAGCACCTTGAGTTCATTGCCGATTTCATCGCGGCCCAGCGCGGTGAGGCGGTGCAGACGCAGATCAAGAATGGCGCGCACCTGCAGGTCGCTGAGCCGGTAGATATCGCCCTCGACCTCGCCCTCGATGGCTTCCACCAGCCGGATATACTGCGCGATTTCAGCAATGGGCCATTCGCGCGCCAGCAGCGCAGCGCGCGCTTCTGCCGGGGAGGCGGAGCCCCGGATGATGCGCACCACCTCGTCCATGTTGGTGACCGCAACGACGAGGCCGAGCAAGATGTGCGCCCGGTCGCGCGCCTTGGCGAGCTCAAACTTGGTGCGCCGCGTGATGACCTGTTCGCGAAACTGGACGAACGCCTCGATAATGTCCTTGAGGGTAAGCACCTCTGGCCTGCCGCCACGAATGGCGAGCATGTTGGCCGGGAAGCTCGATTGTGCGGGGCTGTGCCGCCAAATCTGGTTAAGCACCACATCGGGCGTGGCATCGCGCTTGAGATCAATGACGATGCGCACGCCGTGGCGGTTGGATTCGTCGCGGATGTCGCTGACGCCCTCGATGCGCTTGTCCTTGGCCGCCTCTGCAAGCGTTTCGACGAGCGCGTTCTTGCCGACCTGATAGGGAATAGAGGTGAGCACGATCGAGCGGCGGTCGCCGCGACCTTCTTCGATTTCGTGGCGCGCGCGCATCATGATCGATCCGCGCCCCTTGGCATAAGCCGCGCGCGCGCCCGACTGGCCGAGGATCAACGGTGCGGTCGGAAAATCAGGACCGGGGATGATCTTCATCAGATCGTCGAGCTCGATTATCGGGTCGTCGATCCAGGCGAGGCAGCCATCGATGACCTCGCCAAGATTGTGCGGTGGCATGTTCGTCGCCATGCCGACCGCGATGCCACCTGCGCCATTGACCAGCAGGTTTGGGAAGCGCGCGGGCAGCACCTGAGGCTCTTCGCGCGAACCATCATAGTTCGGCATGAAATCGACGGTGTCTTTTTCAATGTCTTCCAGAAGCTTGAGCGCGACTTTGCCCAAACGTGCTTCGGTGTATCGCATCGATGCCGGCGCATCGGGGTCCATCGATCCGAAATTGCCCTGGCCGTCGATCAAAGGCACGCGCATCGCCCAGTCCTGCGACATGCGTGCGAGCGCCATATAAATCGAGCTGTCGCCGTGCGGGTGGTAATTACCCATCACGTCGCCGACGATCTTGGCGGACTTGCGATAGGGCTTGCCGGCGACAAAACCGCCCTCAAAGCTGGCGAACAGGATGCGACGGTGAACAGGCTTCAGACCATCGCGAACATCGGGCAAGGCGCGGCTGACGATCACCGACATGGCATAGTCGAGATAGCTCGACCGCATTTCATCGACGATGTCGATGCGTTCAATGTCGGAAGGATCCCGCGTTGCGGTGTCGTCGTTCATCTGTGCGCCTTTTATGCTTTTTTATGACGCTTTTGCGTCTAGGGCAGGGGGGGCGAAAAGGCCAGCAATTGCGGGCTTTTTGTCAGGTTTTTTCAACAGCTAAATCAGTTGCTTGGGGCACAATTCCGCTCAAGGTTTGATGCGCTGTCCATCCCAGGCGAATATCTGCCCCGAATCGCCGGGCGAGAGGCTATCCAGCACGCTCCACAACCGTTCACCGACATAATCGGGCGCGAACAGCTTGCCGTCTGACACCCGGCCCTGGAATGGCTTGCTGAGCGCAGTATCGACTGTGCCCGGATGTAGCGCCACAGCAATCGACTGATCATTGCTGCGCTGCCATTCGATCGCAATGTTGCGGATGGTCATGTGCAGCGCGGCCTTGGCGGCGCGGTAGCCATACCAGCCGCCCAGCCGGTTGTCCGATATGCTGCCCACCCGCGCGCCGATGGCGGCGAACAGGGCGGGCGCGCGTCTGGGGGTGAGCGGCAGGAAATGCTTGGCGACCAGCGCAGGGCCGATGGCGTTGACCGCGAAACTGCGGGCCATCCACGACGGATCCAGTTCTCGCAGCGCCTTTTCCGGCCCCTTGCTGCCATCGTGGAGCAATCCGGTCGCGACAATGATGGTTTTGACGCCAAGCCCCTGTGCCTTGATGCGCTGCGCCGCCGCAACGATGCTGGCTTCGTCTTCAATGTCGATATGCAGATCGCCAGCGCTGCTGCGGGCGAGCCGCACCACCTGTCGGCCCGATGCCTCGGCGCGGTCGGCAAGCGCCCTGCCGATACCGCCTGACGCGCCGATGATAACCGTGCACTCGCTCATGCGCGGACGAAGCGCCAGATTGTGTCGTCGCTCTTGTCGGGTACAAAGTGATAGCCGTCGCTGTCAAATCCCTTGAGCGCCTCCGGATCAGCAAACCGGTGCTCGCACAAGTATCGCGCCGCCATGCCGCGCGCACGCTTGGCATCGAAGCTGATGAATCGGGGTCCGTCGGGCCCGTCTTGACGAAAATCAGCGGTGACAACACGAATGCCGCGCTTGACCAGCCCCTTTTCAGCAGCGGCGAAATATTCCTGGCTGGCGAGATTGATCACCGTATCGCCGCCGCACGCGGCCAGATCATCGGCAATCGCGGCAGCGATCCTATCTCCCCAGAAACGCACCAATGACGTGTGGCGTGGTGCCCAGCGGGTGCCCATTTCAAGCCGGTAGGGGCGCATCGCATCGAGCGGGCGAAGCAGCCCGTAGAGGCCCGACAGTATCCGCAAATGATCTTGCGCATAGTTCAGCGCCGCTGGCTCAAGCGTGCGCGCCTGGAGCCCGGTGTAGACATCGCCGTTAAAGGCAAAGGCCGCCGGACGTTCGGGTTGATCGAAAAAGCTGCGAAACCGCCCATAATTCAGATCAACCAGCGCGTCGGACACCGGCATGATCTGCTTGAGACGGGCCTTTGACAGACGCGCGGCGGAACGCACCAGCGTTGCACTCTGTTCGGCAAAGCGCGGCGTGCTGGCAGTGACGGCTGGGAGAGGCGAATCGAAATCGAGCGACTTTGCGGGGGATACGAGAATGATCATACATGCCAGCGCATAGCCGAGGCTTGATCAGCTTGCAAAGGCCCGGGTTTCCAGGCTCTGGCGAACCAAAAAGCGCCCTTTCGCACATGGAACCTGAAAGCCCGGTTGTCCGTTATTGTCCAAAGCATTAAGGACGGCTTCATCTGCCGTCAGCCACAGCTTGGCTTTCATGCGGTTTGCAACCGCCCAGAAATTACCGGAGGATTCCCAATGCAACGCAAGAACCGCACATTCAATTTCCCGATGACCCTTGCGATGGCGCTCGCGGTTACCGGAGTGGCCTCGATTACCCTGCCAATCGATCCGGCACAAGCTCAGCGCGTGGCAAAGAAGGATAAGAATGCTGAAAAAGCGCCAGAGATGGAGCTTAGCAATGAGTTTCGGACGGCATTTTCTGCCGCACAGACAGCCTTTGCCGCTAACGACTTCGTGACCGCTGAAGCCAGGCTGAACGAAGCCACCGCGATTGCAGTGTCGGGCGATGAGAAAAATCTTACCGGCAAGATGATGCTGCAGATCGGACTGAAGACCTCGAATGATGCCATGCAAATCAAGGGGCTTGAACTGGCTCTGTCCAGCGGCAAGACGACTCCTGAGGAATCCCGCACATACAACAGCTTCGTGGGTGAAAAGGCACTGCTCGCCAATGATTTCCCTAAAGCTCGGCAGTATCTAAAGCAGGCTATTGACGCTGGCCAGAGCAACCCTGTCAACCTGTTCCAGCTGGCCGAGGCGCATTTTGGTGAAGCGATTGCGAAATCCGGGGGTCGTAACATCAGTCCTGAAAACACCGCGATTGCCGCGCAGGGCCTTCCCTTTCTGAAGCAGGCTGTGGAAGGCCAGTTGGCGGGTGACCGTCAATATGCTGGTACTTGGGCAAAGCGCGGCTTCCAGATTGCGCGCGCCACCAAGTCTGACCCAACTGCCTGGGC
>NZ_JBGTFM010000116.1:0-7464 GCF_041747255.1 Blastomonas sp.
AAGGCGATCCTGACCATCACCAACGCGGGCAGCGATGTGCGGCGGCTGGTGCGGATCGACCTGGCCTCGGGCGCGATGACACAGGTGTCAGACAAGGTGGCGTGGGATGTCGAGAGCTATGATCTGGCGAAGGATGGCCAGACACTCGCTTATGCAATCAACGAGGACGGGTTTTCGCGCGTCGTGCTGATGAACCTTGCCACTGGCGCCAAGCTCACCGCCCCGGCGCTGCCGCGCGGCGTGCTGACCGCGCTGAAATTCGCGCCCGATGGCGGACGGCTGGCGATCGGCCTGACCAACGCCACCACCGCAGGCGATGTGTGGAGCCACGATCTGGCAAGCGGCGCGCTCACCCGCTGGACCCAGTCTGAACCGGGCGAGCTTGATCCGGCGCGGCTGGCCGAGCCATCGCTGGTGCGCTTCAGGAGCTTTGACGGACTGTCGGTGCCTGCACTGGTCTATCGCCCCAAAGGTGCCGCGCCTGACGCGAAGCTGCCGGTGATCATCGACATCCACGGCGGACCGGAGGCGCAGACGCGGCCGTCTTGGAACCCGGGCGCGCAGTATTTTGCCGATGTGCTGGGTGCGGTCGTTATCTTGCCCAATGTGCGCGGATCCGATGGCTATGGCACGCGCTACCTCAACCTCGATAACGGCCCGCTGCGCGAGGACAGCGTCAAGGACATCGGTGCCCTGCTCGACTGGATCGGTACGCAGCCGGGCCTCGATGCGGCGCGGGTCGCGGTCTACGGTCAATCCTATGGCGGCTATATGTCGCTTGCCACCATGACATTCTATTCGGACCGGCTGGTGGGCGGCGTGGAGCGCTATGGCATCAGCGATTTTGTCAGCTTTCTGAAAAACACCGAGGCCTATCGCCGCGACAACCGCCGCGCCGAATATGGCGACGAGCGCGACCCTGAGATGCTCAAGGTGTTCCGGCGGATTGCGCCGCTTGCCAATGTCGGCAAGATCACCAAGCCGATGCTGGTGATGCAGGGGGCCAATGATCCGCGCGTGCCGCAATCGGAATCCGATCAGGTGGTCGCGGCGTTGCGCGGCAACGGCGTGGACACGGCCTATGTGCTGTTCGCCGATGAAGGTCATGGCTTCCAGAAAAAGGCCAACAATGATCTGCGGCGCGAGGTGGAAACCGTGTTTCTGCGCCAGCTGTTTGCGCAATGAAGACGTTCTTCGATGCCCAGCAGCATGATCATGCGCCGGCGGTTGAGCTGCACAACGGGGCCTATGTGCCCTATGCCGAACATCGCGGGCGGATGGAAAGTGTGCTGGCGGCGCTCGATCAGGTCGAATCCCCGCGCGATTTCGGCATGGAGCCGATCCGGCGAGTGCATGGCGACGCGTATCTCGATTTCCTGCAGGGCGCACACGCGCGCTGGGTGGCGGCGGGGCGCAGCGGTGATGCGCACGGCTATGCCTGGCCGGTGGTCGGGCGGCGGCCGCTGAACCTGAACCGGATCGATGCCGATCTGGGCCAGTTCAGCTTCGATGCCTCTAGCCCGATTGCAGCAGGCACATGGGGCAGCGCCTATTGGGCCGCGCAGTCGGCGCTGGCGGCGACCGAGGCGGTGATGGACGGGGAGCGCGCGGCCTTCGCCCTGTGTCGTCCGCCCGGTCACCATTGTGGGGCGGATTATCTGGGAGGCTATTGTTTCCTGAACAACGTGGCGATTGCCGCTGAGGCCGCGATTGCAGCGGGGCGCGGGCGGATCGCGATCCTCGATATTGATTATCACCACGGCAACGGCACGCAGGATATCTTTTATGATCGCGGCGACGTGCTGTTTGTCTCGATCCACGCCGACCCTGCCAGCGACTATCCGTTTTTCTGGGGCCATGCCGATGAACGCGGCACGGGGGCAGGCGAGGGGGCAACGCTCAACCTGCCGCTGCCGCGCGGCACTGATATGAATGCCTATCGCGCGGCGCTGGACATCAGCTTGCGCGCGATCAGCGATTTTGGCGCAGATATGCTGTGCGTGTCATTCGGCGCGGACACGTTTGCCGGAGACCCGATCTCGCAGTTCGCGCTGCAAACGGCGGAATACACGCCAATTGCGCAAGCCATCGCCGGGCTGGGTCTGCCCACGGTGATCACGATGGAGGGCGGCTATGCAGTCGATGCGCTGGGCGCGAATGTCGCCTCGTTTTTGGCAGGGTTTGCGTAGGCGGTGTCAGTCCCAGCCCGGCCTTCGGCCACCCCTCCCGCAAGCGGGAGGGGAAAAGGGGCGCGCAAATGCTCTCCCCTCCCGCTTGCGGGAGGGGCAGGTTCAGCCTGCTGAACCGGGGTGGGCCTGCCTTATCGCTTCACCCGCTTGAACGGCACAAATTCGCCGAGTGCGCAGCTGCCCAGGGGCACGCGGGCCACCAGATCCTGCACCAGCAGAATATCCCCCGAACACAGACGACCGATGGGCGTGCTATTGATCAGCGTATGGTCGCGGGCGCGCGGGCAACCGAGATAGGGCGCGTTGACATAGACCGTCGATCCATCGTCATAGAGCAGCACATCGTCGCTGGCGGCGGTAGAACGGCGAAGCCGGGTTCGCGGTATGCACTGCACCGGATCGCCCGCAACGCGGTCTTTCAGATACCGCTGGGCGATCTTTTGGCCGCGTTCATCCAGCTCGTCGATGGCTGCGAGCGTGGTCGCGCGCACATCATCGGGCCCGCTGTCCGCGGCGAGCAGCGGTGCTGCTGCCATGGCGATGGCAAGGCCAAGCGAAAGTGAAAGAGGTTGCATGGGCATTGTCCTTTGGTCATCCGCCCCCGGAGTTGCGCAGAATATACACGCAATTAGGTCACGCCGCCAGAGCGCTCACCATACGCCGGTATTGGGCATCGACGCCCAAGGTTCGGCAGGATCAAGGTGCCCATCCTGCAGCAGTTCGACCGAAATTCCATCGGGGCTTCGGACAAAGGCCATATGGCCATCGCGCGGCGGACGGTTGATTGTGACGCCGGCGTCCATCAACCGCTGGCAAGTCTCGTAGACATTGTCGACGCGATAGGCGAGATGGCCGAAATTGCGCCCACCGGTGTAATCTTCGGGGTCCCAGTTGTGGGTCAGCTCCACCTCGGCGATGCCCGCTTGTCCGGGGGCAGCGAGGAAGATCAGCGTGAAGCGTCCCTGCTCGCTGTCAAACCGACGCACCTCCTCAAGCCCGATGAGTTTGAAAAAGCGGATCGTGGCCTCAGGATCAGTGACGCGGATCATCGTATGCAGAAATTTCGTCATTATGCTGTGGCTCAATTCATCGCAGTTAAGACACGGTTCATCGCACAAAGGCTAATTGCTGAATGGTGTCGTCGGGGTGGTGATTCGCCCGAATATAGGCGGCGCGTGAGGCTTTGAAAGGACAATGCAATGGTTGAGGGCGGGGATACGGAACATTCAGGCAAACGCGGCTGGCTAGCGAGCAATATGCTGCTGGCGAGCGCGGGCGTGCTCGCGGTGGGCATGGTGCTGGGTGGCTATCTGTTGGGCGACGGGTTGCTGCGCGCCAAGGCGGCGGACCGGTCGGTGACCGTACGCGGGCTGGCCGAGAAGAACGTGACCGCCGATCTTGCCACCTGGACCATCGCCTATTCGGCGCAGAGCGACGATCTGAATGGCGCGCAAGCGGATATCGATGCCGATACCAAGGCGCTGCGCGGTTTCTTCACCGAACTGGGTTTCGATGGCGATGCGCTGCAGCCTACGGGCGCGAACGTTGCCCAGTTCAACAACAATTACGGCAGCACCACCTACACCATCCGCCAGCGCATGTCGCTTCGCACCACCGACATCAGCAAGGCGCAGGCTGCAGTGAAGCGCCAGTTCGACCTGATCAAGCGCGGCGTCGTGCTGGAGGAAGGATCGGGCATGGCTTACAGCTTCACCAAGCTCAATGACATCAAGCCGACAATGGTGGCCGAGGCGACCAAGGACGCCCGCGCCTCCGCCGAACAGTTCGCCAAGGACAGCGGCACCGGCGTCGGCGGCATCAAGAGCGCGACACAAGGCTATTTCTCGGTCGAATCGCGCGATGGCGATACCGGCGGTGGCTGGGGCGTGAGCGATACGCCTTATAAAAAGGTCCGCGTGGTGACGACGGTGGACTTTTATCTGGATTGAGGTTGGGCATTAATTTCCCCTCCCGCTTGCGGGAGGGGAGAGATGGTCGTTAGTTTTGTGGTGATGCCGCAGCCTCATCGAGCTGCGCCAGATGGCCGCGCGCGGTCTTGGCGATCGGGCCATCGGGGCGGATATCGATTGCCTGCGTCCAGTTGCGGCGCGCGACGTCATAATTCCCCGCCGTCGCGGCAATGTTCCCTGCCTCAAGTGCGACCTCGGGATCGCGCGGGGCGAGCCGCGCAGCGAAGTCGATATCGGCCAGCGCGCGGTCGAGCTTGCCCTGTCGCCGCGCGAGCGTCGCCGAGTGTAGCCAGGCCAGCGGGTCTTCGGGCACCAACCGGTGCGCCTCGGCAAAAGCGGCTTCGGCCTCGTCGGGCCGATTGGCGATCACCAGCGCGCGCGCCCGGTCAAGATGCAGTTCGCCCAGCATGAACCCGGCAGCGATGCCCTGTGCCATTGCCGCGTCGAACAGGGTCAGCGCACGTTCTGGGTCGCCTGATGCCAGCGCAGCATTGCCCGCCTGCGTCCAAAGGTTGGTGGCGCGGTTGTCCTGTGCGCGCTCCGCCTCGCGCGCGGCGGTGGTGAAGCTGTCGGCAGCAGCGGCCCAGCGCCCATCCTTGGCATAAGCAAAGCCCAGGCAATGGCGCGCAAAATAGCCGCCGCCCTCGATCAGCCACTCGTTCGCAGCCGTGATGCCGCTTGGCGGGTCATCGGTGGCGAGGTCAAGGCAGGCATCGAACCGCGCCTCGTCGGCAAAGGGTACTGCCACCGTCATCACCTCGCGTGCCGTCTGACCGAATGGCTCTGCACCGGCAACCGGACGCGCATCGGTGCCGGCCGACTGAACCGGGGCGATCAGCATCAACATAAGGGCAGCGGTCATTGGCAAGGCAGTTCTCCGTGGTGAAAGCGCTGGCAGATGCAGCCGCGCAGCTTAACCGGGGCTGGCTGGCGAGGCAAACATGCGCGATCAGGCTTGATCGACGCCAGTTTTGCCGTCAACACATGCTACATGACCGATCCGATGCCCGTGATCCAAAGCCTTATGACCGGCCTGCCGGTGTTCATGCTACATCTGGGCACCGCGACGGCGGTGTGGGCGGTCGCGCTGGCGCTGTATATGTGGATCACTCCGCACCGCGAGTTCGAGCTGATCAGGGGCGGCAACATGGCGGCAGCCGTCTCGCTAGGCGGCGCTGCGATCGGGCTGGCGCTGCCACTGGCATTTTGCCTCGCTGCTTCAATCAACGTGTGGGACGTGCTGATCTGGGGCAGCGTGACGTTGATCCTGCAGCTCATTGCCTTCCGTGCGATTGATCTGTTGATCGGCAACCTGGCCAAGCGCATTGAGGATAATGAACTGGCCGCAGCGGTGTTTTTGGCGATGATGAAGATCGCATTGGCCGCGCTTAATGCCGCAGCGGTGGCAGGCTGATATCAAAAGCCCGCGCATCAGGGGGCTGATACGCGGGCTTAAGATGTGAACTGCCATCAACTAAAATGGCAAGTCCGGGATTAGAAGCGGAACATCGTCGTCACGCGCAGGCTGTGGAAGTTGAAGCTCCGGTCGCTACGGCGCATGTCGGTCTCCCCACTGGCGAGCAGAAACGGATTGGTTGCAGGAGCGGTGCCGCGGCTGACATTCACGACAAAATCATCGTTGGTATAGCTGTTGTACAGATATTCCATGCCGATGCTCATGTTGCGAGCGATCTTCGCCTCAGCGCCTCCGCCTGCCTGATAGCCCCACGACCAGTCGTTGCCATTGTTGGCGAACGCATTGGCGCCATTCGAGGTCTGGAAGCTGTTCTCGATGCGTCCGTAGCTTGCGCCACCGGTTGCATAGAACAAGATGCCGCCGCCGGGGGTGTAACCAGCACGTGCACGCGCCGAAATGGCATAGTCAAGCTCACGCGTGAACGTGTAGTTGGCAGGCGTTGAGCTGAACGCGGATACGAAATCCTTGGCTTCCGAACGGTTGCCCTCAATCAGCGCGCCGAGCACGAAGTTGCCGTAGCGCTTGTCGGCACCGATGCGGATACCATAATCGAGGCCGTTCTGGTCAGTGATGCAACCGGCGCCGGCATTGTTGGCGTTGGCACGACCCCGGCAGAAGCCTGGGCCAAATGCGTCTGCACCGGTGGTGGTGCGCACGACGTTGTTGAAATTGCCGTCGCCCGTGGTGTCGAACAAAACGCGTTCGCCGCCGTCATTGGGCTGCGCCGCATAGCCAACGTGGCCACCGATGTAGACGCCGTCAAAATCTGAATCTTCTTTCACTGTCTGCGCGAAGGCAGGCGTGGAAAGCATCGCCATCGCGATGAGCGAAACGGCGGTTGATTTGATGGGAGATGTCATATGTTTTGCGTCCTTATTTTAGTTGATCTGACGGGTGCGAAACCAATGAGACGCAAGTCTGGTTCCACCCGTTTCAAAAGATGCTTAAGTTTGTGACATTTTTAGCACAGATATTTGCATGCTGTTGAGATTAACTTTAAATGAACAGCAATATCGGAATTTGTTCAGGAAACGTATTTTTCTTGATTTAGGTTATACTGTTTAGCTCGGATCCGGCAGCGCATAATAAGCTTCATCTTGATTAACGCGCGGCTTTGACTAGCCTTGCCAATATGCTCGACCCGTCGTTTCGTTCCGTGCAATCCCGAAGGTCATGAGCAGGCGCACGTCCGGCTCGCGGCGCGGTTGCCTGCCCTGGGTGCTCGGCGCGGTGCTGCTGTGGCTATGGTTCAGCGGCAGCGATGATAGCTGGCGAGACAGCGACCTGTCGGTGCAGCAATTTGACCCGCGCAGCCCGCGCCGCCCGCTGCCCGATATCGGCGAAAGTTTCATCATCGCGGAGGCCGGGCCGCAGCAGGACAGCCAGGGCACGGCCTTTGCGGTCGACAGCGACGGGGCATGGCTCACCGCGCAGCATGTCACCACCGGCTGCGACCGGCTTGGGCTGGCGCGTGACAACCGGGTTGAGGCGATTACCGATGTGCTCGAAAGCCGCGAGGCCGATGTCTCGATTCTCCGCAGCGGGCCAGTGGCGCAATTTGCGCTGCGCGTTGCCGATCAGGCCCCGGCGAGCGGCGATTATGGCTATCACATGGGTTTCCCGGCGGGGGTGCCGACGGTCGTCGTGTCGCGCTTCATCGGCGCGGCGCTGGCTTTGCGTGGCGGGCCCGGCGGACCGCAGGAACCGATTTTCGCCTGGGCAGAGGGCGACAGGCTGCCAGCCGGCGATGGACCACTGGGCGGGATCAGCGGCGGGCCAACGATCGATACCGCTGGCCAGGTGGTGGGCGTCAATGCCGCCTCGACGG